>JAEUTR010000309.1 GCA_016787365.1 Bacteroidia bacterium | reverse complement strand
TATTGACGATTTTAAATTAAATTTATTTGCCGACGAAATTTTTGTGTTTACTCCAAAAGGAGAAATGAAAAATTTACCTACTACGGCTACTGCTTTGGATTTTGCTTTCGAAATTCATACCAAAGTTGGAGAACACTGTATTGGCGCTAAGGTAAATCATAAATTAGTTCCTTTGAGTTATCAGTTAAAAAGTGGTGATCAGGTAGAGATTTTAACTTCGAGTAAACAATCTCCAAAAGATGACTGGATTACTTATGTGGTAACTGCTCGCGCTAAATCTAAAATTAAGAGTGCGCTTAAAGAAAACAGACGTAAGATAGCGGAAGGTGGTAAGGAAATTTTAGAAAAGAAATTTTATAAATGCAAATTGGATTATACCATTCAAAATGTGAATGAATTTGTAACTTTTTTAAAGTTACCTTCTTCGAATGAGTTATTTTATAGGGCTGCTTTGGGGAATGTAGATGTAAAAGAAATTAAAGAGTTTGTTGATTTTAAATTACATCCGGAGAAATATAAACCTAAGAAAAAAGAAAATAAAATTGAGGAGTTGGTAACTAATGTTAGGGGAGGAAGCTCTGAAATGTTAGTGATTGGAGATGATATGCAAAAACTGGATTATGGCTTATCATCCTGTTGCAGCCCAATTCCGGGAGATGATGTGTTTGGATTTGTTACTGTAAACGAAGGGATTAAAATTCACAGGGTGAATTGTCCTAATGCAGTCAAACTTCTTTCTAATTATGCATACAGAGTTGTAAAGGCTAAATGGAATAATGATCATTTAATTTCGTTTTTAGCAGGTATTAAAATTAAGGGGACAGATGAATTGGGGTTGGTGAATAATATTACAAAAATTATTTCCAGTCAATTAAATATAAATATGCGTTCTATTAGTTTTGATACAGAAGATGGTATCTTTGATGGAACAATTATGGTATATGTACATGATGCTAAACATTTAAATCATTTAATAGATAATTTAATGAAAGTAAAAGGAGTGACGAGTGTTACACGTATAGATAATAATTAATGGGAGATAAAATGACACAGGAAACCAAGGAAGCTGTTGAGAAAATATTAACGGATTACCTTGAAAAAAATAAACATCGTAAAACATCGGAACGCTTTGCTATTCTGAATGAAATATATTCTCATGAAGGCCATTTTGATATAGAAGGCTTATATGTGATGATGAAAAATAAAAAATACCGTGTAAGTCGTGCTACACTTTATAATAATATTGAATTGTTACTAGAAGCAGGCTTGGTAACCAAACATCAGTTTGGTAAAAATTTAGCACAATTTGAAAAGGCATATAAATTTAAACAACATGATCATTTAATTTGCAGTGATTGCGAAAAGGTATTTGAGTTTTGTGATCCTCGAATTATGCAAATACAAAAAATGGCAGAGGATATGCTTAATTTTGATGTATTTCACCATTCTTTAAATTTCTTTGCTAAATGCCGTGGATTAAAAGAAAACGGTGTTTGTGAGCATAAAAAGACACCAACTAAATAGTTATATTACACTTGGTCAAGTCTATAGATATGATTCAGTGACTTGTGAGATGATGGATCAAATTTAGGGTGACTTTTTTTATTAAATAATTATTCTTAAATTTAAAATATCAAATTAGGTTTTAAACATTTATTATGGTTCTGGATTATAAAATAACTGAGGAAAATAACATACAGGTTTTGATGTTAAGTGGTGAGTTGATTGATAAAAATCAAGCAACAGACTTAGTTAAAAGTATTGATGAATTATTGGAACAAGGAAAAGCTAAACTAATCATTGATTTATCGGATTTGAAATATATGAATAGTAGCGGATTGAATGTACTCATCCAGCTATTAACTAAAACCCGTACTAATGGTGGTGAGAGTGTTATTTTTAACGTAAGCAAAAAAGTAAATGATTTGTTAGTGATTACTAAATTAAATACCTTGTTTAAAGTAGCGGATAGTAAAGAAGCTGCAATTAAGTTGTTAATTTAGGCAAAAGCTATGTGCTGACAAGCTTTATAAACCATCTGAAAAACATCTTCAAAACCTTGTTCTCCTCCAAAGTACGGATCCGGTACCTCTAAGTTCATTCCTGGATTTGAGGTGTTTAATAATAAATCGACTTTTGCTTTTTGTTCTTCGCTTAATGCTAAAGCTAAAACATTAGCCATATTGCTTTTATCCATTACGTATATTTTATCAAACTTATCAAAGTCCGATACTTTAAACTGACGTGCTCTTAGGGGTTTTAAATCCACATCGTGTTTTGCGGCATTTGCAATGGTTCTTTTATCAGGCGCTTCATCTACGTGATAATTTGATGTACCTGCAGAATCTACTCGCATATTGATATTATTTTCTTTAATTAATTTTAACATGATACCCTCTGCTAAAGGTGAACGACAAATGTTACCCAAGCATACCATTAATACTTTTTGCATAAAAATTAATTTTCTTGAGGAACAAAAGCACTTTGTTCGGCATAAAATGCTGTTTTTGTTAAAATGCCAATTATATTTTCTTTGGTTAAAGAAGCAGCTTCAGTTGTATATTTTAAGAAAACGGATTCATCCATAATTGCATAGGCAACACCACTTAATCCATAATTTTTTTGAAGTAAATGCAACATAAATCCTTCTCTATTTTCATCGGGTAAACTACATAATGGAGATACTACCTGAAATAAAAAATGTTTTTCTTGTTCCCAAACATCTACCATAATGTCAAACTTGCCTTTTTTTAAATTCCATTGTCCGGGTTGCTCACCTTTTGTTTCATCTGGGTTTAGTCCCAATTCAATAATGGCATCATCTACCAGTTTATAATAAGTCTGTAACATGTTATTTTACTAATTCGTTTAATTTATCTGCAAAGAATACTGCTTTTTGATTGGTATAGAATTTATTTTTAAACTGGCCAACCCATTGTACACCTTTAATAGCGTTGGTTAAAAAAACTTCATCTCCATTAGTTAATGTATGAACGGTTAAAGGTTGTTCAAATGCCAATATTTTGTTTTGTGCAGCCAAATCAAGTATTTGTTTGCGCATTACACCATCAATACATCCATCAGTAATAGGTGAAGTATAGATAGTTCCATTTTTTACCACAAAAATATTAGAACTGATAGATTCAATTATATTTCCATTATCGTTTACCAGTAAGCAATCATCAAGTTTTAAAGATGTTTTAGTAATACCAGCCATTACATAAAGTAAAGCACTACCGGTTTTTAAATTAGAAATTTTATTGATTGGTTTTTTTATTTCTGCATACACATCAACCCATAACCCTTTCTGATTTATAATATATCCTGATGTTTCTAACGCTTCCGTTTCAATTAAAAAAGATATATCATTTGTATCCGGTGTATAAAGTCCGCCTTCATTTCTAAACACGGTTAATCTGATACGCGCTTCTTTTTTTATATTATTTTGTTCGAGTAAATGAATTATTAACTGCTCAATATTTAGAGTTGTAAATTCAACAGGGACATTCATTCTCAGAATTGTCATGCTTAATTTAATGCGCTTAACATGATCTGCTAAAAACATTATTCTACCATTAGTATATCGTATACTTTCAAATAAAGAATCTCCATATCGAAACGCTCTATTAGAAAATCCAATAGCGGGTTCATATAAACTAATTAGGTGTCCGTTATATATACAATATGTGTCCAGCATCTTTACTCTAAAAGTAAAAAAATATGGTATTTATGGTGCTAAGTGTTGAAAATTGTTGAAAAGAAAAAAAACTACTGAACTGCTAGTCGTAATGATATGTAAGGTTTTTTTAATTTTTTGCCATCTTTAGTAAATTATTTACCCAGGTTTGTGGAGAAATTGTTTTAGAGATTTGGTTTGAATTTCTTGACATATCAATAAGTTTGGAGTCTGGCATATCAATTATCTTTTTAAGAGTTTGTTTAATATCAGCTACGTTTTCGGACTGGAATGCATATCCATTTATGTTTTCTTGTAAAAATTGTTCTTTAGCGCCGACTTTATCACTTAATAATAATGGAAAGCCTGAGGCTGCAAATTCGTGAACTACTACACCCCAAGGTTCAAAACGACTTGGTAATACAAATACGCCTGTTTGTTCAGTATATAAGGCTAAATCTTTAGGTTGAACGAAGCCAAAATGTTTAATTTTCGGATGTATAACAGGTTCAATATCTCCAACTCCTAAACACCATAATTCCCATTCATTGGGTTGTTCGGCTTGTAGTTCAATAAATGCCTGCCATAATTCAGAAAGTCCTTTAGCAGGAACATAACGGCCCACATATATAAATTTGTGAGGAAACTGATCTTGTTTTATTTCCATTTCCTTCAAATATTGTTGCTCAAAAGCTTTTGTGTTCGCCGAGTAAGCACCAGTAAAAATGTTGCGGTTATTAAACCCTAATTTGATCGCAAACTGTTGTTGTAGTTTTCCGGGCACAAAAGCATATTTGAAATTTGGCGTAATAAATATCCGCGCATATATTGCTGATATATATTGTTTTAGGGAACCTTGCCATTGGTTATCAAATCCTAATAATGCAGGGATTTTTGATTTAAAATATTTTACTGTATTGAGATAAGCTTTATCATTCCATCCAGCACAATAAATCAGAGATGGGTTTATATCTTTAATTAATTCAATAAGAGACTTTTCATTAAAGGCAGCTCTATCGTAAAAAGTTATGTTCTTATTAGCAGTGTCAAATTTAAAAGGTGCTTCTTTATTGATTGGATAGTTTATAATATGCACATTTACATTTTGAAGGTATAATTCATTAAGACAACACAATAAGTAATCGGCCAATTCAGTGTATAAAATTACAATGGATAGAGATGAGCTATGAAGTGGCTTGCTAGTCATAAATGATATACAAATATAATTATTACCTTTACCAATATGAAAGATAATATTAAAATTACTTTTTATGAACCTTGGATGAGTGAACAAATTATTGCACTTTTCTGCAAACAGTATGGTAATTCAATAGAACAATTTTCTGAATTTTTTTCCAAATTCTATGAAAATGACTTTCAAAAAAATGATGCTATTAAAGTTGTTGCAGTTTCAGAAAATGTAGTTGCTGGTTTTGCATCTTTTTGTAAGTGGCCATATTTTATACCATCAAAAAATATTAATTCATTTCAATGCGGTAATGTTATTATAGGCGAAGATTTTAGGGGGAAAGGATTATATAATAGAATGCTTAATTTTATAAATGAACGTCATGAAGAGCTTAAAATTGATTTAATAATAGGATTTCCTATAAAAGAAATAGTAAAATTATATTTAAAAAGCGGATGGAAAAATCCATTTAATTTATCATGGTATATTAAGCCATTAAATATTTTTTCAATAGTATTTCCTTTT
>JAEUTR010000236.1 GCA_016787365.1 Bacteroidia bacterium | reverse complement strand
TAAACCGAATCGCATTCTGATTTGATAAAATATAAGGAATTTCCTTTGAAAATGCTCCTTCCTCAGTACCAAAATACACGGGGAGGATCATAGTTCCGTCCTTTAATAGCTTATCGGTAATGTCTAAGTGTTTATGATTTCCGTTACTATCGCCAAAGTATACTCCAAAAGCAGGCTGATTTCCTAAATATTGTGAAGAATATTTGTCCGACTCAATAGTTTTCAGAATATTTTTCGGTAACCCCAAATCTTTAAGCTTTTGGAATAATTTAGACAGTATCTGAGGTTTCGCTTGAACTTCAGAACCCAATAAAATCAATTGGTATTTATATTCCATAAATTGTTCATACTTATTAATTGTTATACACTTTGCCAGCCTTTAATCAACACGTTGTCGGTTGGAGATACAGTCTGTATGTTTGTGAACTTTCAAAATTATGTCCTTGTATTAATATTAAAATTTAGTAGTCTGCTTTACTATTGCACTGTCGTCATACGCTTGCTGGTAACTAGTAAATAATACCAAATATATGGTAGTTTTTTCAATTATTATTGATAATCAGAAATTTTATTTTAACAATATATGGCTGGTTCCTGGATAAATAATTGAACAGGAGATGTTTTTTCAAGATGTTGAGTAAATTGATAATAAAAACAGAAGTTTTAGCGTCTAAATTCTATGCATTTTCTTTAAAAATTACATAGCAATATAGCCTACATCAAAATTGTAGCGAATCAGTTGATGCGGAATCTGTCTTACTTTTCTTTTTACCGGAGCTAAAATTAAATATATTTATTCACAATTTAAAAAAAACGTTGTCGGCAATTGCAGGGTATATACCCTTAAGTTCGACTTAATAGAAGAGCCAAAATTTGCTGTTAGTTACAGATATGTGAACAATTTCTTGCCCGTGTAGGGCAGGTTCAGAGTGCCAATTGTTTTTTCATCATGGTAACCTCAGTCTGATCAAAGTTAATATATAAGCTTATAATTTCCCATGTCAAACAACACGGTCCAACATTTTTGAGTCTGGCTCCAACTTGCTCTAATGCTCCTAACTTTAGCCTTCAATTTATTGTAAGAGCCAAAGTAAATTCAGGTGCAAGGTGCAAGCATATCTATATAGATATGCTTGCACCTTGCACCTGAGATAAAAAACTGATGTTCAATATGTTTGTTTGTCAAAAAATAAATTGTAAATTTGAACCTGAGATTGATGCAGACACGCGTTTGTCAAAGGCAGACAGAATTATAATAGCACAGTGTCCAGATCGTACCCTTTTTAGGGAATAAGAATCGTAATATATTGATATTGAAATAAGTACCCTTGTAGGTTAAATCCCCAGCTGGGTCACGATTAAAAACCATAAAGCGCTGTAATCGAAATGATTGCAGCGCTTTTGTGTTTTTGTGGGGATAGTGCAGGGGACAGAAAAGGGCCATCAATTCGGATCAATTCAGGATCAATTCAAAAAACGGGTGGAGCAATAAAATTGTTTCTATCTTTCGTGCATGGAAATAGAATCATTACTGAAATACCTTCTGCCCAAGGAACTACTTGCCTGTTTTGAATTAACAGGATTGAGACACATTCTCCGTAAAAATACAGAGCTATGCTTTTTGTGATTTCAGGTACAGATCGGCCCTGTTTGGTAAGGTATTCATTTTAAATGTTAATCACATAAACCACCCGGAAATGAGAGTTTTAATTTTCTGCCTGACCGTGTTGGTAACAGCAGCTTGTCATCAGAACAACAAATCGGGAAATACACACCTGGAGCTGAATGCAGAGATTGCGA
>JAEUTR010000212.1 GCA_016787365.1 Bacteroidia bacterium | reverse complement strand
TAAGCTGAAAGGAATTGACGGCTGTATCCATGAAACACCACCTTTACCTAGTCAAAGTGGACATAAGTTTAAACCAAAATCAATAAAATGTAGAATTGTCGACATTTCTTCTTACTTAAAGCTTGAACAAACCACTAACATAGACCCTTATTTTGCTAAAATTGAGGAGATAGTTAAAATTGAGCCTCAAAATATTCAGAAGTACTTTTATAATCTTAAAGGTACTGAAGAATGCACTGGTCTTTTTAAACAATATGAATCAAGTAGTTCCTTGTGGACAATTACTTATTGCAATAAAATATTGCCAGAATTAATATCAAATACAGCTTACAATTTCAATTTTAGAGAAGCAATCCTCCTGACGGACATACTGTTAAACATTGAAAGCTGGATTATAAAAAGTGGCTTATTAGACAGTTTTAAAAGATCAGAAACAAAGACTCAAATTAAGCAAAAATCAGAGCAATATATTCAAAAATATGAAGTGATGAAATCAACATTTGATTTCATAGAGAAAAATAGATTAGACCTAAATAAACTTAAAACATATAAAGAAAAAACACTCTCCTTAGCTTATTATTTGCGCTTTAATAATCGAGAATTGATTGATTATAATGAATTATTCTCATGTTTAAAGGATTTGATCAATCAAAACAAACGTGAAACAATTGGAAGGTTTGAAATCAACTATCTTATTGACCATATTGAACTTCAGAAAAATAGTCTTAAAAATAATGAGCTTGAAACTGACTTTAAAATAGGAAATTATAGCAAATTACCTTTTAACTCACATGACGACCTTAACTTATATTTAAAATATACTTTAATACAAGGTTATCTCACTGAAAAAACGATAAAAAAAAACATATACCTTGGTGAATTTTACAAATACTTGTCATTCCATTATTTGGCTGACTATGACAAAAAGAATGCATTAAAACTGGCATATCAACTAATAAAAAGTCAAGATTGCTGTTTGGATTTTAACATAGAATACCTAAGTGATTTAAATAATTTGGAATATATTTCAAATTCATTTAGCTCTACTTTAACAGAGATACAAACAGTGGTAAATAAAGATGAATGGATTAAAGTCTTAATGCTATTTAATGACAAAAGAACAATCACAGTGCATCTTAAACAAAGAACAGTTTATGGTTATACCGGTTATTACAATAATATTTACTGTGTACTTCCAAATTCAAATATCAACTCGACAAATTTGAAACATTATAATGAATCTGAGTGTGATATTATTATAAATGCAACAATACAAGACACTTATTACAACTTCAGCACGATTATTGTTCGTGAGCTGCCTTTAAATCACAAAGAATATAAAGTAGAGAATGTATTGGTAAAAGACTTGATGATAGGAGATATCATAAATAGTAGGGTTAAAAATATTACAAATTATGGAGTATTTCTTTCCACTTTTGCAGGTGAAGGATTGCTTCACATTCAAAA
This sequence comes from Bacteroidia bacterium, assembly GCA_016787365.1. Classification (GTDB taxonomy): domain Bacteria; phylum Bacteroidota; class Bacteroidia; order B-17B0; family Aurantibacillaceae; genus UBA4416. The sequence goes on along the minus strand of JAEUTR010000212.1, from coordinate 2,176 downwards.
CATTAGCGATCTATTCATCGACGAACCACTTCATTCAATCTTCAAAATTGGCCAAGAAATAAAAGTCTGCGTCCTGGATAAAGAAGATGCGAACAAATTGGGATTTGGGTTAAAACAACTTAAAGGCACTCCTTTTGAAGATGACCTAAATGAAATTGAATTTAGAATTTACTCTCCTGGCCTTCCTATTCAGAGTCAATCTTCTTCATTATCTATAGAATCTATTACTGAAATAAACAAACAGTTATACATTCAAGGCCATTTGTTTGAGTATTTCTCAGATTTACAATATGATTTTGAAGGGAAAATTAAATACTTGAAACTTGCCAAAATTTATTATTCAGCCATTCAATCTAGTCGTTCGTATTTCCTAAACACCTACATTGCATATTTTGATATACTAAATGGCATCGAAGAAGCTTTAGAGAATAAATCAATAGATTCTTTGAATAATACAATTTCCCAAGCAGAAACTCTTCATACACAGCTAGAAAAAAACACGAAATCAATCGAGAAGTTTCCTTCAATATATCGTTTAATCTTCTTCCTAGATATAGTTCGACAATTTAATAATACTACAAATGATTCAATTAATAATTTGACCAAGTATTTATTAAATAAAGAATATAATGATTTTCCCATTTTTAGTAAAGTCGCAAAAGTAGTTCTGTCAAATAATTTAATAGTTTCTGAGAAAAACGATCCTGATTTTATATTCAAGAATTTAAGGATACTTTATCAATATTTAAAGGAAGGAATTTTTGATTTGACAGAAAATGAACATGAAATAAAGGAACGTGAGCTAAAAGAGCGCATCGCACAAATTAGGAACAAAATATTCAATGAGGAATCTGAAAAAGTAGAATTTAAATCTTCATTAATTAAACCGACATTAGATAACCCACGAAATAAAAGATTAACTGAATTACAAAAAAGAAATGATCAAAAATCAAAAATTGAAATTGACAATTTGATCGGCAAACCAGCTAAGAGCAGGGTAATTCATAGTGCTATGAAAACACTTGCTGCATTTGCAAATTCAAAAGGCGGAACACTTTTCATTGGTATCAATGATGATGGAGAATTTATAGGTCTAAAAAATGACTACGATGAAATTGGGCAAGCCAGTAGAGATGAATTAGGTAAAAGGCTGGATGAGTTTATCAAAAATTATATTGGCAATTCATTTTTTGGTTTAGTATCTATTGTGTTTGAATCTATCGATAGAAAAGACATCATTGTTGTTGAGGTAAAATCTTCAGAGGATGAAGTCTTTCTAATTAAAGATGAAACTGGAGCAGATTGCTCAGATTTTTATATTCGCCGACATTCATCATCTGTAAAATTATCAGGGAAAGAATTAATAGAATATTACAAATGGAGATACAAAAAACCCAACACATAACAGCAAACTACTCTGCTCCCGCGCGAATCCTTTCGCTTGGTCAGCTATAAATATATGCTTTGTTTTTAGGTTTCAACCAGAATGAATTCAGACATGAGCCGTAACTATAAATTTTAGAACCAGAAAACCACGCGATGTAATCGCGCGTTAGCGGAAGTAAGAGAGATTTAATATGAAAACACGAAATATCATAATGTGGATTTTGATTTTAATAATTATTGACCAAGCTATTAAGATTTTAATACACAATTTTTACGGAGAAATTAATTTTGACATTATCTCTTCTTTAATAGAGTTTAAACCAACATTTAATGCAAAATATAGTTGGGTGAATTCATTACTAGATAAACATCTTGGAATAAATACCGGATTAGTGCCTCATGTGATTCTATACCTAATAATTGGAGTTATTATACCTACGGTTTTCTCCTATTTTAGGAATAAAATAGCTAGTGACAAAAAAATGATAGACGTTGCAACTATATTTATTATGGCAGCAATAGTATGTGCATTGCTTGGTAATATTGCGTGGACAAAGGGCACTCTTGACTATATTTATCTTAAGCCATTATTCGTCTTTGACTTAAAAGATGTTTATATTGACTTTGGCCTTGTTCTATTCTTGATATATGTTTTCAAGAATAGAACGCAATTAGAACAATCTACCAAAGGTGCAAATTTGGTAGACGTATATAATGAAACAATGATAAGATTTAAGAAAATGAGAAAATAAAAATTGCCCCTGCACGATTGCATCGCGTGGTCAGCTAT
>JAEUTR010000152.1 GCA_016787365.1 Bacteroidia bacterium | reverse complement strand
CCACTTCCTGTCCCTGAACCGCCGATTCTTCCATTTCAATATTTAGTACAGTTTCTTTTCCGGTTGTTAATACAACGGTTTGAAATTTTTCTTTATAAGAAATTAATGCGATTTTTAATTGTTTACGTCCTAATAATACATTATCGAAACGAAATTTTCCATCTTCATCAGATGTTGTTGCTACAATTGGCTCTGTATTTAAAATGCTGATAACTGCGCCGGGTAATGGACTTTGAGTTTGTTTATCAATCACAACGCCTCGGATGGTTTGCGTTAATTCTTGAGAAAAAACAAATTGAACTAAAAAATAAAATATAACGATTAAAAAAACTCTCATTTAAATTTTATTTATGTATCATGCAAGGAAACTGATCGGGACATTCCAATAATTTTATATTATTTGCAACCGTTGTTGTTTTTTTAGAAACAACAATTTTTAAATCTTCTTTTTTCCACTGTTCTTTTAAACAATCCATATCTAAATTTATCTCGGTAAATCCAGCAGGTATTTTTTGATAATATTTCCAGGGCTCAAATAAATAATATATACCGTTTTCAAAATTTGCTTTCAGGTAGCCTGATTTATCTGTTATTAACGTATCAATCACATGATTATCTGAAACGACAACTAATTTTTTATTAGCGTATACTTTTGATTTATTTGGAGTATTTTTTAAATCGGATTTTGATGTTACGCCACCACAATATGGAATATATTGAACCAATTTCAGTTTCATTTTTTTTGACTGAGCCATCAATGAACATGAAAAAATTAGTATTGAAAAGAAAAATAATGCTTTCATTACTTAATAAATTAAGGAGTACTTGATGACACAGGTAAGATTTTCCCATTATAATATTGATGTCCTTTCAATGTAAAATCAAAAATATATTCAGCCATTTGTTTTGGAGATAAGGGTGCTTCATAACCGGGAAAAGCTTCTGCTAGCATTTCTGTTTGAACAGCACCAATAGCTAAACAATTTACTGCAATGTTTTTGTCTTTTAATTCTTCCGCTAAGCATTCTGTTAATCCGGCGATAGCTGCCTTAGAAGAACTATAAGCAGATAAGCCTGGGAACTTTGCACTTCCCTGAAAACCACCCATACTACTAATATTGACAATATGTGATTTTTTTTCTTTACCTAAAACAGATAATAATTGTTGTGTTAAATAATAAGGTGCAAATACATTTACCTGATATACTTTTTGTAATTCATTATACGAAATGGTTTCGTAGGGTTTGTTTATCAATGAACCTGCATTATTAACAACACAGTCAATATAAGAAACTTCTTTTTTAATAAAAGCAATCGCTGCGTTCATGCTATCCTGAGAACTTAAATCAGTTGAAACTGGTTTAAGATTTACATGAGCAATTGATTTTAAAGGTTCTAAATTTCTAGTTAAACAAAATACCGTATGCTCAGCATTTAAAAATTGTTTTACTAATTCAAAACCAATTCCTCTACTTGCTCCTGTAATAACTATATTCATCGTTTATTCTAATAATTTACAACTTGTTCTTGAATGTTTGCAGGCAATTCTCTTTCGCCATATTGCTGATTTCTCAACTGTGGTTCAAAACCAGCTTCCTTAATAGCATCCTGAATTGTTTTATACGTAAAACGATGTGGCGCTCCTGCAGCACTTACCACATTTTCTTCAATCATAATGCTTCCAAAATCATTTGCTCCTCCATGTAAACAAATTTGTGCCGTTTGCTTTCCAACTGTTAACCAACTTGCTTGAATGTTTTCGATGTTAGGTAACATAATGCGACTTAAAGCTAACATTCGGATATATTCATCAGCACTCACATTATTAGAAATACCTTTTACTCGTTTTAATAAAGTACCATCGTCCTGAAAAGGCCATGGAATAAAGGCTAAAAATCCTTTTGCATCAGCTGGTTTTTCAGATTGCACTTCTCGTATCCATACTAAATGTTCAAAGCGTTCGTAAATCGTTTCCACATGACCGAACATCATCGTGGCAGAAGTCGTAATATTTAACTGGTGGCAAGCACGCATCACATCTAACCATTCTCGCCCTGTGCACTTCCCTTTAGAAATTAAACGACGTACACGGTCATTTAAAATTTCTGCTCCAGCTCCAGGTAAGCTATCTAATCCGGCTTCTACTAAAGCTTTTAATACTTCCGTATGTGTTGATTTTTCTAATTTGGTAATATGTGCAATTTCTGGTGGCCCAAGTGAATGTAATTTAATGGAAGGATATAATGATTTTAATTCTTTAAATAAATTTACATAAAAACTTAATCCTAAATCGGGATGATGACCTCCTTGTAATAATAATTGATCGCCTCCGTACTTAATGGTTTCTTCTATTTTTTGTTTGTATGTTTCTATATCGGTAATATAAGCTTCGGCATGACCGGGAATACGGTAAAAATTACAAAACTTACAATTGGCAATACAAACATTAGTCGTATTTAAATTACGATCAATTTGCCAAGTAACTTTATTAGAATTATTTTTTTTAATATTTCGGATTTCATTTGCCACAAACATCAATTCTGATGTAGGTGCATTTTCGTATAAAAACATACCTTCTTCAATTGACAAAAATTCAAGATTTTGGGCACGCTTTAAAAGTGACTGAACATTCATTATTTTGAAAATTTTACAAAGTAAAAGTACGTTTTATATAGGGAAACAAAAAGCCCTTTTTAATGTTTAAAAAGGGCTTTAAAAGTGCATGAAAATGGCTTCGACTCCGCTCGACCTGACAAAGAATTACGCTAGTTTCTGATAAGTTTGCCACCAGCGATCGGGGATTTCATTATTTACCGCCATTTCATAGTCTTTGTAGGAACATGGTAAAAGTGTATGACGTTCAAACTTTAATCCTTTTGTTGGAGGATAGGGCACTTCCATCCACCAACGATCACTTTTTTTGCTCTTAAAAAAATTGATTTCATGTTTTTCTTCCTGTAATACTACATGAAATTTTAAATAATCAGAACTTGTACGTGAAGGAAAATCTCCTTTACGGTTATAAAATCCATCCATAAAACACCACAACATTTGAGCGGCTAAATTGACTGTTTTTCCCTGAGTATCATACTCCGGATTAATTTCATAAATACCAACGGAAGATAGTTTATCATTCATTCCGGCGTAACGCATCATCTGACATGCTTCTTCCGAATAAAAACCATTTGGAGAGGCATTAGGATTTGCCGGTGCATCGCTATGTTTAATAGCTGTAATATCAAAGCTCAACATATCGGCATGTCGTATGATTGGTTCAGATTCTTCAATCGCATCGCGTACCTGACCTAAACGATAGGTGTCAAAATACAAACGGTTCATCATACTTAATCCAATCTGATCTACTAAATACGTTTGATAACCAATATTACTATAGTTGAATAAAAAATTAGGCTGATGTAAAATTATTTTTCCTAAATAGGCGGTATTAGTCGTATCCTCATCCGGGTTCCCCAAATCAAAGGTTGAATCTACGGCAACTACGTTAATCGTTTGTTCTAACTTTTCGTATCCCAAAAATTGTGCGTATGTCAAATCCTGACTTCCACCAATAATTAAAGGAATCACATTATTTCTGATTAAATAATCCACTGTTGTTTTTACAGCATAATAAGTATCTTCAACCTCGTGCCCCGGCTGAATATTTCCTAAATCAACTATTCGCGGTCTAAAACTTCCGGGATATAATGAATAAAAATAATCTCTCACTTTATCTGGTGCTGTAGCGCAGCCAACATTTGTATATGCCCTTCTGTCTTCGCACACGCCAATAATAGCCATATCTATGTCTGTTAAATCAGGAAAATCAGAATCTGTTGTGTAAGCATTAACTGCCTTCCCAATTTGATTTTCAGAGTAAGAATCTCTTTCCAATTCAATAGGTTTAAAAAAATGTTGAATATCGCTCATAGCTTAAATGGTATTTATGTAACAGATTAAATTTATTTATAATGAACTCATGTGTGTCGTAATTAAACCAAACTTATTAACGAATGTGGGTTAGTAGTTCGGAAAAAAAGACATAAAAAATGAAAATTTCTGAAAAAATTTCAGTTAAAATCCTCAAAAAAATGTCAAGATTTCTTTAAAAACCTATTGGCACAAGGCTTGTCGATTTAATAATGTGATTGCAATCATTACAAAAAATAAAAAATAACCATTAAAAATAGGAGGAAGCCATGTTCTCATTAACAAAAACAAACAACGACAGAAACAGATTATTTACTGATTTCCCATTATTATTTGACGATGCATTTTCAAAAAATTTTTTTGAAAAACAAAGCAGAATATTTAATACCCCGGCAGTAAATATTAAAGAAACAGAGAAATCTTTTGAATTAGAATTAGCTGTTCCGGGAATGGATAAAAAAGATTTTAAAATTGAATTGAAAGACGGAAGTATTACCATTTCTGCTAAACACGAAAACAAAGTTGAAGAAACAAACGAAAAAGAACGTTACTCCAGACGCGAGTTTAGTTATCAATCATTCAGCAGATCGTTTGTTTTAGCAGAGGATTTAGTTGATACAGAAGCCATCCAAGCGAAGTATGAAAACGGAATTTTGAATGTTTCGATTCCTAAAAAATCAAACGCTCAAATTAATTTATCGAGAGAAATTCAAATCTCTTAATAAATTAAACAAATAAAAAAAGGGAGATTAAATCTCCCTTTTTTTATATTTAAAATATATTACCAAATATTTACACGTTTTGCAGCCGGGCGATACATGCCGTCACCTTCTTTTACACCAAAGGCATCATAAAATTCCTGCATATTACTTAATGGTCCAATTGCTCTAAAATTACCCGGTGCATGTGGGTTGGTTGCAATCATTTGTTTTAAATAAGCATCACGTGTTAAGGTTTTCCAACCCTGAACCCATGCTAAAAAGAAACGTTGCTCTCCTGTAAACCCTGCCATAACCGGTGATTTTTTTCCGTTTAATGATTTTTGATAAGCATAATACGCCATGGTTAATCCTCCTAAATCTGCAATATTCTCTCCCTGAGTTAATTCTCCCTTAACATGTAAAGTATCAATGGCAAC
>JAEUTR010000129.1 GCA_016787365.1 Bacteroidia bacterium | reverse complement strand
CAAACTCAACCACTTTCGCAGAGTTACTAGAAATGGTAGCCTTAATTCATCCTGATTTACGTGTGCGTTATTCAACTTCACATCCAAAAGATATGGGAGATGATGTATTACACATGATGGCGAAGTATGAAAACATTTGTAAATATGTTCATTTGCCAGTACAAAGCGGAAACAGTGATGTATTAGAAAAAATGAATCGTGGTTATACACGCGAATGGTATTTGGATAGAATCGCCGCTATTCGACGTATTATGCCGGATGCAGCAATTAGTGCCGATATCATTACTGGATTTTGTGGGGAAACAGAAGAGCAACATCAGGATACTTTATCATTAATGGAAGAAGTAAAGTATGAATTTGCATACATGTTCTCTTATAGCGAGCGCCCTAAAACATTAGCAGAACGTAAGTACGAAGATGATGTTCCTGCGGAAGTAAAAAGCCGTCGTTTAACGGAGATTGTTGATGCGCAAAGAAGACATAGTGAAATTAGAACGAAAGAAGGTTTAGGAAAAGTATACAGAGTATTAGTAGAAAACGTTTCTAAAAAATCAGCGGATATGATGAGTGGAAGAAACTCTCAAAATACTGTTTGTGTTTTCCCGAAAGGAAATTTAAAAAAGGGTGATTATGTGAATGTGTTGATAACAAGCTGCACGAGTGGGACGTTGATAGGCGAGTGCGTTTAATTTTAATAAAAGACAAAAGACATGACGTTGCAAGATATTAAACAGAGGTTTGGGATTATGGGTAACAACCCGCTACTCGAAAGAGCTATTGATGTAGCTCGTCAGGTGGCACCAACCGATTTAAATGTATTAATTAATGGAGAAAGCGGAACAGGAAAAGAAGTATTCCCGCAAATTATTCATCAAAATAGTTCTCGTAAACATGGACAGTACATTGCCGTAAACTGTGGCGCTATTCCTGAAGGAACGATTGATAGCGAATTATTTGGTCACGAAAAAGGGTCGTTTACAGGAGCACATGAGGCTCGTAAAGGTTATTTTGAAGTAGCAGATGGCGGAACCATTTTTTTAGATGAAGTTGGTGAATTACCTTTAACTACTCAAGCGCGTTTGTTACGTGTTTTAGAAACTGGAGAATACATTAGAGTAGGTAGTAGCAAGGTGCAAAAAACAAATGTTCGTGTAGTTGCTGCCACAAATATTAATTTTAATGTTGCTATTGAAAAAGGAAAATTTAGAGAAGATTTATATTACCGTTTAAACACAGTTCCTATTAATTTGCCGCCATTACGAGAACGTAAGGATGATATTTATTTATTGTTTAGAAAGTTTGCCAGTGATTTTGCAACTAAGTACAGAATGCCTGCAGTGAAGTTAACACCAGATGCAGAACACGCTTTGGTAAATTATTATTGGCCAGGAAATATTCGTCAGTTAAAAAATATTACCGAACAAATTTCTATTATTGAAAAAGAGCGTGAGATTAATTTGGAAAGCATTTTACAATACCTTCCAAATTATCACACAAATACATTACCAGCTATTACAAATTCAAGCTTTGCAAATTCTACTAACTCTGCAGATATGAGTGAACGGGATTTACTGTACAAAGTTTTATTTGATATGAAAAAGGATTTGAACGATTTGAAAAAAGTAGTTCATGATATTGTTCAGGTTGGCGGAAGTGCTTTAGGTAATTTGCCTTCTGATGATTTACAAACGATTGATAGATTATATCATAATGAATCTAATTTTCCTGTGGTAACAGGAAATAATGATGTTAAAATTCACAATCCAATTATTGTAAAAGAAACTAATGGATTTAATCAGCCAATAGTGGTGGAAGAATCATTATCTCTTCAGGACAAAGAAATTGATATGATTAAAAAAGCATTGAAGAAACATAAAGGAAAGCGGAAATATGCTTCGCAAGAATTAGGAATAAGTGAACGAACATTGTATAGAAAAATTAACGAGTATAATATTGAAGAATAATATGAAAAATTCAGGACTTGTTTTTTTATTATTGATTTCTCTGAGTTTTAAAGCACAGATAGTTCCAACATATGAAACATTTAATTTAAAAAATGGATTGAAGGTTTATTTATTACAATACGGTAACATTCCTGCAATTAATGTAAAGTTGGTGTTAAATACCGGAAAAGTAAATGAGGCTCCTGGTCAGCAAAACTATAGTGATATGGTTGCAAATGCTATTTTAATGGGAAATTCTAAATATGATATTGAAACGCAATCAAACAAAGCATTTGCTTTAGGAACATCTTTATCTGCATCTTCATCAAACGATAATACAACAGTTGAAATGAATATTTTGACTAAGGATTTAGATGAGGGAATGGATTTAATGTCGGCTGCAGTTTTAACTCCCACATTTCCAAAAGAAAAAATAGACTTAATGATTTCTCAGAATATTGATTTTAATAGTCCGACAAAAATGGATATCGCTGAATTATCTTCTGTGTTTAGTAATTATTTTATTTATGGTTTAGCAAATCCGTTAGGACGTTATTTTTATAAAACACAACTTCAAAAAATAACACCTACAATTATTAAAGAGTATTATGATTTTAATTTTACTCCTAAAAATGCTAATTTAATTATTTGTGGAAACTTT
>JAEUTR010000118.1 GCA_016787365.1 Bacteroidia bacterium | reverse complement strand
AGCAGCCTTAATTAGTTTTGATTTACAAAATGATACTTTATCGCAGGCAGCTAAAGAAATAACCAAGCAAACCGGAAAAAATATTATTTTCTCACCTGATTTAACTGGTAAATTAGTAAGTGGCTTTGTACAAAATTCATCATTAAACAGTGCCCTCGAAAAATTAGCATTTGCCAATGATATGAAAGTATCCGTTACGCCGGATAACTTTTATATTTTTGAAAAGAAAGTAGCAGAGTCTACTAAAAACAATCCTAGTTCAAACGGTACAAATAATACAAATTTTGGATTAACCAGTTCGAATACTAAAAACACAAATGTGTATGTAAAAGATGGGTTAATTACCGTAGATGCTCAGAATATTGCTATTAGCGAATTGGTAAATTCGGTTTCGAAAGAATTAAATAAAGAATACTTTTTATTTAATGATTTAAAAGGCAATACCACATTAAAAATTAATGGAGCCGATTATGATAGCTTTTTGAAACTATTATTTAATGGTACAGAATTTACATTTAAAAAAGACGGTGAAATTTATTTATTTGGTGATAGAAATTTAGAAGGCTTACGTCAAAGTAAATTAATAACACTTAAAAACAGAACTATCGATAAAGTTTTAGAATTTATTCCAGCCGAATTAAAAAAAGGTGTAGACATTAAAACATTTGCCGATTTAAACGGATTAATTGTAAGCGGCTCTCAGCCACGTATTAATGAATTAGAAGCCTTTTTAAGACAAATAGATCTAGTAGTGCCTTTGGTTCATATTGAAGTAATTATTGCAGATGTTCGAAAAAGCAATACCATTTCAACCGGCATTTCAGCCGGAATAGGTGCAAAGCCGGCTGCCCCAACACAAGGTGGCTTAGTGCCTCAGGTTGATTTATCATTAAATGCAACAGCAATTAATAATTTAATAAGTGGTATTAATGGATTTGGAGTTATTAACTTGGGAAGTGTTACTCCTAATTTTTATTTAACAATTAAAGCATTAGAAGAGCAGGGAGCACTTAAAATCCGTTCAACACCGCAGATAGCAACTTTAAACGGACATGAAGCTAAATTAAAAGTTGGTAGCACCGTATATTATTTGGAAGTTCAGAATAATGTATTGAATTCAGGAAACACCAATCCTACAGTAACACAAAGTCAGCAATACAAATCGTTAGATGCTGATTTATCAATTACCATCAACCCTCAGGTATCGGGAGATGAACAAATAACCATGTCAATTGGGGTAACCCAATCTTCATTTACAGAACGTATATCCGAAACAGCTCCTCCTGGAAAACTGAACAGAGATTTTCAATCGTTGGTGCGCGTTAAAAATGGCGAAATGATTATGCTTGGAGGCTTAGAAGAAAACTCCACATCTAATTCAGGTAAGGGATTACCTTTAATTTCAAGAATACCGGTATTAAAATGGATTTTTGGAAATCGCACAAAATCAAAAAGCGAAAATAAGTTAACTATTTTTATTAAACCAACCATTATTTATAGTTAGTTAAAGATGTGGTGGGAACGATGGATACCTAAATCGTATTTAACAAAAAGCAATATCTGTGGCGTTGAATGTATTTATAACGAAACAGGTATTTCATTTAATTATGCAGTTTTAAATATTAAAAAAAATAAAGCAGAGGTTTCGTTACAAGGAACAACAACAGATGCTAAAGAAATTTTAACCCTTGCGAAAAAATTATCAGCACCGGTTTCGTTAGCAATTGTTGGTAAAGGAGTTATTACAAAAAAAATTATTTTTAGTGAAAACGATTCGTTGGTATTAACAGATTTATTAAGCCATCATTTACCTGCTATTCCTGCCAATGATTTTTATGTTCAGTTCTTTAAAAATGAATCAAACTCCGGACATATTACTGTTTGCCGAAAAGAGCAGGTGAACGAATTATTGGCATTATTTACAATGGATAAAATAGAAATTGTAAATGTATTTTTAGGAGTTTTGGT
>JAEUTR010000629.1 GCA_016787365.1 Bacteroidia bacterium | reverse complement strand
ATTTTTAGAAAATTAAGTATTTTGACACTTGTTAAATTAACATTAAAACTATGGCATTTTCACCTATTCGCTTTGTAGATAAAGACAAAGATAAGGCATTATTTTTCGCAACTCTCCGCAAACGTGTTGATGGTTATTTTAAAGAAAACAATATTTCAAAACATTATAATACGACCATGGTTATTAAAACCATTGTAATGATTAGTGGGTATGTTATCCCTTTTATTCTTTTATTGATATTTAATCCTTCGTTTAAAATTGCGTTAATATTATGGACTATTATGGGATTTGCCTTATCCGGAGTGGGTATGAGTGTGATGCATGATGCTAATCATGGTGCCTACTCAACCAGTCATAAAACAAATTATTGGCTGGGACACACCTTAAATATGCTTGGTGGCTCAGTATTCAACTGGAAATTACAACATAATGTCATGCATCATACATACACAAACATTATTGATTATGATGATGACATTGCTGATAAATTGATTTTAAAATTCAACCCACACACACAGGTTAAATGGTATCATAAGTTGCAATTTATTTATGCTTTTTTCTTTTATGGGATTTTAACTTTATACTGGGCACTTTTAAAAGATTTTATACAATTTCATAAATACACCAAACAAGGTGTAAATACAAGTTCCAAAGAAGAAAACAGAATTATTTGGTTAAAAATATTTGCAAGCAAAATAGTGTATTGGGCTATTCTGTTTGCTTTGCCTGTTTTTGTATTTCATATTCCTTTTATGCAAATATTATGGGGATATATACTAATGCAATTTATATCAGGGGTTGTGTTAACAGTTGTATTTCAATTGGCACATACAGTAGAAGGCACCACTCATCCTGTACCAAACGAAAATTATACTATTGAAAATAATTGGGCTATACATCAATTAAATACAACCGTTAATTTTTCCAGAAAAAATAAATGGATTTCATGGTATGTTGGCGGACTAAACTTTCAGGTAGAGCATCATTTATTTCCAACAATTTGCCATGTGCATTATCCTGCTGTTTCTGAAATAGTAAAAGAAACCTGCGAAGAATTTGGTGTACCTTATCTTGAAAACCCAACTTTTTGGACAGCTTTAAAATCTCATGTAAGAGCAATTATCAGCTTTGGTAAATTGCCGGATATCAATGAGGCCATCGGGTAACTTATTTCTTCAAAACAGAGTTACAGAGATTTTTAAGAGCACTGAGTTCTTATTTAATGTCCTGAAAACTATTTTTCCCTTCTCTGAGAACTCTTTAACTCTAAATCTTTGTGTTTAAAAGCACTAAATCAATATTGCTCGCTCTCATTCGGAAAATCCTTACTTTTCACATCCTTAATGTATTGCTGAAAAGCGCCGCTCATACTTTCGTATAAATTCAAATACCTTCTTAAAAAACGAGGACTAAATTCATGAGTCATACCCAACATATCATGTGTTACCAAAACTTGTCCGTCCACGCCACTACCTGCTCCTATACCAATAACAGGAATAGTAATGCTTTTAGCTACCTGTTCTGCTAATTTTGCCGGTATTTTTTCTAAAACCAAAGCAAAACAACCGCTCTCTTCTAACACTTTAGCATCTTCCATTAAGCGTTTTGCCTCTTCTTCTTCCTTCGCTCTTACTGTATAAGTACCAAATTTATAAATAGATTGTGGTGTTAATCCTAAATGTCCCATTACTGGAATTCCAGCTGATAAAATACGCTCAATAGAATCTTTTATTTCTCTACCTCCTTCTAATTTAACAGCATGCGCTCCACTTTCTTTCATGATTTTAATAGCAGAAGTTAAAGCCTCTTTCGAATTTCCCTGATAAGAACCAAAAGGTAAATCAACCACTACTAATGCCCTGTCAATAGCTCTTATAACAGAAGAAGCGTGGTAAATCATCTGATCCAGTGTAATTGGCAATGTCGTTTCATGACCTGCCATTACATTACTGGCACTATCACCTACTAAAATCACATCGATGCCTGCATGATCAATAATTTTGGCCATCGTATAATCATAAGCTGTCAGCATTGCTATTTTTTCACCGCGACGCTTCATTTCCTGCAATTGATGTGTTGTTACCTTCTTAACTTCTTTATGAACTGACATAATTAATGCTTTAAATAACCAAATATATTTAATTTAACCACATAGAAGCATAGGTTTTGGATGACTAAAAAGCAAAAAACAACAGTTTAACATAGCGGTGAAGCGCCGCTTCACCTATGTCTACTATAAAATTCTCTATATTTTATCTTTACTATGTACCTATGTGGTTAAAATCATGTAAAATTACTGAATTAATTTGGAGTTCACTTAAAAATGGTAACTTTGTATATTATTAAAAAAATGAAAAATATTAAATCATATATAGGATTAGTGACAGTTGCAATTGTTAGTTTATCCTCATGCAAAAACGACCTAGATGTTTTGGCGCCCGGTGAAGAAAAAGTATCTGTTTATGGCATATTAAATCCTAACGAATCTGTTCAAAAAATCAGAATTAATAAAGTTTACCTTACAAGTGGTGATGCTATATCTGCCGGACAGGACGCAAACCAAATCAATTATGGACCCGGAGAATTACAGGTAACATTGCAACGCTTTAATGTAGGAAGTAATACGCCAACTCTAACCACCGTTGGAAATACTACAAGAAAAGAAATTGTATTAACCGAAACTGTTGTTGTTACATCTGATGGAAACTTTAATGCTAATCAACGTATCTGGCAAACAACTGATAAATTATATAACAGTGGAGAATATAGACTATTAATCAAAAATCTAAATTCAGGCAAAGAGTTTTCTTCAAGTAATACAATGATTGATAGTGTAAGATCATACCAGAGTAAACCTTTTATTCATAATATTCCAAATTATCCTGGTCACGGGCAATATGTTACAACAGGTTCATTTCCTACTCCTGAAAGTGGTTATATAGATTATTCAAATTTAGTAGCAACCCAAAAAATCAGATTTTTATCTATTCCTAATGCTAAATTATACAATGTTATCCTGCGATTTCATTATATTGATTCATTAATTGCAGGAGGAACAAATCCAGGATATGTTGACTTTAACTTTCCTACACAAAAATCACCAAGCTTAAAAGGTGGTGAACCTATGGAAGTTTCGTTTTTAGCCAATGAATTTTACACAAATATTGGCACCGAAATGGCAAAGAAACCGAGCGTAAGTGTTAAAAATAGACGATCTTTTTATTTAGAATATATCATTAAAGCAGGATCTGAAACCTTAAATACTTTTTTACAGGTTAATCAGCCTTCCAATACAATAGCACAAGACAAACCTTATTATACCAATATTAATGGCGGTGTAGGTATTTTTGCTTCAGCTTCTCGTTCTACTATTACCCATGATATGTGGAATGATTTTATTGATAAAATTGCCTGCCACCCAAGCACAAATCCTTTCGGCTTTTGTAATGGTTCTGGTGTGAAAACAACCGTTTGTCCATAAAAAAATCTGACA
>JAEUTR010000078.1 GCA_016787365.1 Bacteroidia bacterium | reverse complement strand
TGCAGAATTGTTTTTTTCTATAAATTGAATAGATTCATGCTGCTTACCGATAGCAAGCAACTCTTTTTCTTCAGCATTACTAACTGACCCGTATTTTGCAAAGATGGTTAATTGAGCATTTGCTTCTTCTCTCATTTCTTTGCCTATTTTCATTAATCTTTCAGCTTCTATGTTTAACTGATTTACATAATCGAGTGTTTCATTATTCATTTTAACTGTATTGATTAATGTATTAATCATCAGCCTGTTTCGATTAAACTTCTCATACGTTAACATGGCATTTAGATTAGATATTTCTAGGCGTTTCGCAATATATTCTTTTTCTAAATTAATGGCCTCATTTATCAAAACACTTTTTTCGTTGACAGAGGAATTAACTGCGGCTTCTCTTAATTGTTGGGCCGTTGTTTTCATATTATCTGCTTGTTTTAAAGCATCAAATAAGAGTCCGGTAAGTTCTTCCGATTTACGTTCTAGTATTTCATTTTGCTGATTCTGATTAAGAGATGTGTTTTCTACACCATTTTTTGCTACAGAGCTTTTCATTGATTCTTCCTTAGAAATACTATTTTCAATCATATTAAGTATTTCTTTTTGTTTATTCAATGCTAAAGTCTCTTTTTCTTCCGCATTACTCATACTTCCTATCTTAGCTTGTAAAGTAAGTTGAGCTGCAGCTTCTTCTCTCATCTCTTTGGCCAATTTCATAAATCGTTCAGATTCACTACTAGCAAGAATAACTCTATTATATATGATACTGGTTTTTGGGAGTTTTGTAAAAAAACCAAGGATGGTTTTTTTATTTTCTTCAAATTTATGAAGTGTAATTTGTGCTGATAACTGAGAGGTTTCAATTTGTTTAATGAGATAATTATTTTCAGCTTCTTCAGCATTTTCTCTCAATTTCTGCGCTTCAATTTTTAGTTGTCTGGTTTGTTCTATTAATTGATTATATTCAATTATACTCATGGTAATATTACTATTTGTATAATTCATTGGCACCGGTTTTTTTTCGCCCATAATATCTATTCTTACTTTATGAACTTGGTTGCCTTGTGTTTGGCCGCTTACCGTTACCTGAATGGTAAGCGCCAACAATGTTAAAAGGTTGGTTAATGTTTTCATAGGACATATATTTTAATAGGTTTATATTTTTCATGCGATTTATTATTAATTTATAATGCAAAACTATTTCACTAATGCCATTAAAATGACAATACCTGTATCATACTAAATTTATTTTTGATTAGCTAAACAAACGTATAAAAGACATTTGTTCTTGATTTTAAAACTCTGAATATATCTTTAATCTTACCAGCCCTTATAGAAAATCTAATTGGGTTTCGAGTAGGTTTAATTTTAGTTTCTGATTATTGTACGAGAGAAATCGAATAAGGTTCGAATTTTAATGAAACTGTTATTAACCGGAATCGGTTGATGAATTAAACGCTTGAAATTATTGATTTTTACAGTAAATATCAGACTCTTCAACAGGATATTTTTTATCTAAATCAATGTTATTAAAACTATTTTCTCCCCAAAAAAACAATTTTTGAAAAAACGGTAACAATTTATTGTTTTTTATTTTACTCAAAAAATACACTTCATGTTCTTTTTCTTTAATTCCCATTTCATAAAGAATGGCATCATGTTCTTTAATTCCTAATGAATTAAAATATTGTTTCATTCTAAAATACTCACATACATTTCCACTTTCCAATCTTCCTGCGAAATAAAAAGGCATAAACCAACCAATCACAAAACAACTTCCGGAAATAATTTTTCCAATTACATGAAACTTAAACTCATACCATTTTGAAATTGGGATGTTGTATTGTGTCATAATTTGTAAGACCTCTGCCCGATGGTTCCATTCATCTATTTCAATTTGTTTAATGGCAATTTTTTCTTCTTTGTTTTTTACGGAAGCTGCATGACCAATATAGGCAAATGCTGCTGCTTTTTCAGCCGAATAAGCTTGCTGTATTAAATCAATCAATTTCGCATGTTGGAGTTGCATTGTATTTATTTTTTAATATAAAATTTCAATAATCCAGTTTCATTTGCGTCAATAAACCGATAAGAAGGTGGAATTTTATTTTTAAATGTATAGTACGTTACGAGCTTTGTTCCTGTATTGCATTCATTTAATTTCATAATTAAGTTTTCGTGATATTTTTTGTATTCTTTTAAAGACACTTTAGATGCCTCATCTAAAATACAGGTTTCATCAAGTTGTTCGTGGAACGAGTTAAAAAAATAAATACCATTAAATTTTTTAAAATCAAGTGT
>JAEUTR010000065.1 GCA_016787365.1 Bacteroidia bacterium | reverse complement strand
TAAGTTTTTTTTCGTTTCCATCAAATTCGTATACGCCATACTTTGGAATAGCTACCCAAATAACACCTTTATCATCCTTATAAATAGAGCTGATATATAACCTGTCGTTTGCAGAAATAAAATCCGAAGGAATTTTATAAGCTCTTTTTGTTTTTTTATTAAAAACAGATAGCCCATCTTCTGTTCCTATCAATAAATCAGTTTGATTGAGATTTAAAAGGCATAAAATATTATTATTACATATATTGTTTTTTTCGTTGGTGAAATTTTTAAAGGTTTCGGTAATCATATTATATTCAGATAACCCACTTCCGTTGGTGCCAATATAAATAAGATTATTACTGTCTTCGGTGATGCAATTAATGTCGGCAGATAAAAGGGCATTTTTATCGTTAATATTGCTTTTAAATATCTTAAAATGATAACCGTCAAATCGATTAAGTCCGTCCTGTGTACCAATCCAAATAAAATCCTTAGAATCCTGAAAAATGGTTTTTACATTAACGGAGGATAATCCTTCATCACGGTTAAAACGTTTAAATTTTAAATCTTGCGAAAAGCTATTTATTACCGCTAAAAAATAAATCAGCGAAAACACAAACCATTTTGGTATTTGAGTGTTTTTTATAATCATTACAAGTTATAAATTTAATAAAAATGTGCAAACGATGGTTATTTTTAATAATCTTGTAAAAATTAACAACTGTGGATTTAAAAAATAGAAAAGATATTGTTTTTTTAGTATTGGCCGGATTTTTTATTACCAATGCTATAGTGGCCGAATTAATTGGCGGAAAATTAGTTCAGTTTTTTGGACTGTTTACTCAAAGTATAGGAATTATTTTGTGGCCGGTTATTTTTTTATTGACGGATTTGATAAATGAATATTATGGAAAAGATGGTGTTAAAAAATTAACATACATTACGGTTGGTTTAATATCCTTTACATTTATTTTATTAACCATTGCATTAAACATGGAAGCCACTTCTTTTTCTCCGGTTTCTGATAATGATTTCAGGACGGTGTTTGGCCAATCACAATGGATTATTGTAGGAAGTATTGTTGCTTTTTTATGTTCGCAGTTAATAGATGTATATGTGTTTTGGGCTTTTAAAAAAGTAACGGGTAATAAACATATTTGGTTAAGGGCAACAGGTAGTACAATGGTTAGTCAATTAGTAGATACCTTTGTAGTACAGTTTATAGCATTTGTATTGCCCGGTAAATGGCCGTTTTCTGATTTTTTAGTAAATGCATCTTGGGGTTACGCTTTTAAATTACTAGTGGCTTTAGCTTTAATACCAATGATTTACCTTGGACATTATGTGATTGGAAAGTATTTAAAGAAACATACTACTGTGAAAATTTAATTAGATATGTTTGCTTAAACAATACCTCACTATTTAAGTATCATTTTTTAGAACATTTATCATACGTTGGTGATAGTGCGGCTGGTTTTGGCAATTCGGAGCGAACCGCCATTCAGGGATACTTATGCGGGGCAAATGGTAATTGGCGAATTGCCTTGAATTTTTGGTTCTTTTTTTTCAAGAAAAAAGAACAGGGAAATAAACATTTGAATTTACTCTATCAACTCATACCTTGCAGCAGCAGAAACTTTGTTGGTTGCATTAAAGTGCCACCATTCAGATGTAATTGTGGTAAAGCCAGCTTTTATCATTACATGACGAAGTAATAAACGATTTGTAAGAGCTTCCTTGGAAAGTTGTCCATTTTCTAAAAATTCTTTTTCACGTTTAGGTTTGCTTAATTCTCCGAAAAAATCAAAAGGAGTTCCCATATCCAATAACACATCATTATTTCCTATAATTCCCACATCAACTGCTGCGCCATAATTATGCAATGATATATCGCTTGGATATGCCAGATAATTTATTTTTTTCTTCTACAGGCATTTTCAACTCTTCCCACATTTGTTTTTGAATGTGCAGTGGTCTTGTGGCGTCAAATATAATCAGGTGATAATTTGGGTATTGAGTATTTAAAAAGTATTGGGCATTACATAATTTAATGGCGACTTCGCAAGGCAATTAACATTCGGATAATCCATTATATAAAGGTTTATATAAAAAGTTTTGAGAGGTGGAGTAGTGCAACGCCACTCTTATATTTGAATCGAGTGAGTGGAGATTGATTAAATGGTGTTCAATAAAAAGTTTTTCTAACAAAGATGTATCATGATTCCTTAAAAAGTTTTTTTTCAATACCTGAGTACTGTCATATCCTGATTTTGTAATTTCCTGTTGTTTGGATTGTGTACAGCTGAACATAAAAAAAACAGTTGCAGGAAACAGAAATTTAAAGTTGAGCGTAATCATCAGATGACCGGATAAACTACATAGTTACGTGGAGTTTCGTAAAGTGTGATTTCTAAATCATATTTAATATCAATTTTAACTCTGAGTAATTCGTATATAATTCGGGCAATGTTTTCAGCAGTGGGATTCAGATTTTTAAATTCAGCGGTATCCAGATTTAAATTTTTATGATCAAAACGCTCAATGATTTCATCTTTAATAATATCGTTTAATATTTTTAAATCAAACACGTAGCCTGTTTGCTCATTTACTTCGCCAGTTAATTTTACAATTAAATCATAATTATGCCCATGATAATTTGGATTATTACACAAGCCAAATACTTCTGCATTTGTTTTATCATCAAACAAAGGATTGTTTAATCGGTGTGCAGAGTTAAAGTTGGCTTTTCTAAATACAGCGGTTCTCATAGTTAGGTTGTGAATTATTGAGTAGTTAATTTACAGAGTTTTTCTAGACGTCAAGTTTATGTTTTTTTATCCACTAATTCATTATTTCATCAATTCATTAATTAGTTCTAATGTTTGCAATACGTGTCAATTAGTTTAATAGCCATTTCATCGCCCAGACTATCGGCTTTGTTTAAATCATCACAAGCACCTCTTTTATCTTTACTGGCAAATTTTACTGCTGCTCTGTTTACAAATGCGCCGGCATAATCAAATTTGAGCTTTATGGCGTAATCAAAATCTTTTAACGCTTCTACGAACTGTCTGCTTTCGCCTTTTGCTACCCCACGGTAATTATAGCTTACCGGATTTTTGGGATTTAACTTAATAGCAGCATCCAAATCAACAATAGCGCCTGTATTATCACCTGTTTCAATTTTACAGGCACCTCTGGCTACTAAAGCTCCTTCTTCATCGGGGTAAGCCTCTATATATACATTCCAATCATTTACGGCATTTTTAAAATCACCGATTTCAAACCGTGCTTTTGCTCTTACCTGATAGGCATGGTAATTAGGATTGGTTACAGGCATTAATTTTATAGCCTCTGTTAATTCTTTTATACAATAAGCATAATCTTTCATGGCAAATCGAATATCGCCTTTTAAAAATAGTATGTCTAAATACTTAGGATTCAACTCTTGAGCATCAGAACATTTATCTAATGCGGCTTTATATGCCTTTCCATCGTACATTAATTTGGCCTGATAGTAATATAATTCAATATCATCGCTATTTAATGCTGCAGCAGAATCTAATGTAGCTTTAGCTTCTTTGTATTTTTTAGTTTCATAATACAAAATCCCCATTAGTTTTTGACTTTCGTAATTGTCCGGAGCTATTTTAAAAGCGGCCTGAATATCTTTTTCGGCACCTTTATAGTCTTGAGTCTTTAATTTCACAAGAGCCATTTTATTATATGCTTCGGCATAATCAGGTTTTATTTTGATCGCTTTTTTTAAAAGAATAATGGCATCCTTATATTTTGCAGAATCAACTAATTTGCATGCAGATTTATATAGATCAACCTCTCCGTTTTTAATTTTTGATGTATCTTTTTGAGAGAAAGAGCAGAAGGGCAAAAAACAGAATAATATAGCTGGTATTAAACGACTGATACCGTTCATAAAATAATATTTTGTTTTTTGTTTTGGATGATTAAATTTACGTAAACTATTTAATATTAAAAATTATGCCATTTATTATTTTTCTTCTAGTCTTTGGATTACTGATGATTTTCTTAAGCTTCGTTACTGTTCAACAAGGTACAGTAGCTGTTATTACTGTATTTGGTAAGTACAGACGAATACTAACCCCCGGATTAAGTATGAAAATTCCATTTATAGAAAAAGTGTATAAAAAAATTTCTATTCAAAACAGAAGCGTTGAATTAGGCTTTCAGGCTGTTACCATTGATCAGGCTAATGTAAATTTTACGGCTATGTTATTGTATGCCGTTATTAATCAAACAGAAGAGTCTATCAAAAATGTAGCATTTAAATTTATAGATGATAAAAACTTAATGCAGGCTTTGGTACGTTCTATTGAAGGTTCGGTAAGAGCTTTTGTTGCTACTAAAAAACAGGCCGAAGTTTTGTCGTTACGAAGAGATATCGTAGAAGCGGTGAAGGAACAATTGGATGTGATGCTTGAAGAGTGGGGGTATCACTTAATTGATTTGCAATTAAACGATATTACCTTTGATGAGGAAGTAATGCGTTCAATGGCTAAAGTGGTAGCTAGTAATAATTTAAAGGCTGCTGCCGAAAACGAAGGGCAGGCATTGTTAATTACAAGAACCAAAGCAGCTGAAGCAGAAGGGAATTTTATTAAAATTTCAGCTCAGGCAGAAAAAGACGCGTCACAGTTAAAAGGAGAAGGTATTGCTTTATTCAGACAGGAAGTTGCTAAAGGTATGGCGGGCGCAGCTAAGGAAATGGAAGAGGCGAAACTGGACTCTTCTTTAATTTTATTTAGTATGTGGACAGAAGCTGTGAAAAACTTTGCACAGGAAGGAAAAGGAAATGTTATTTTTCTTGATGGAAGTGTGGAGGGAATGGATAAAACCATGAAGCAAATGATGGCCTTAAATCAAATGCCTCCAAATCCAAAAAAATAACAGAAACAGGAATTATTTTTGGATTATTGACTTTTGAAATTATTTTTTGTAACTTTATAATTACGAAACAAACACAACAAGATACTCATGAAAAAACAATTACTAACTATCATTGGCGCGGCAGCATTATGCTTCAGCTCAATAGCTCAGGAGAGAGACAAAAATTTAATACCGTGCGCTACTTATGAGGCAATGGAAGAACACTTTAAGAGTGATCCTAATGCAAAATCAAGATATAACTTAGTGCAATCTCAGTTAGAGTTAGAATACGAAAACGCATTAAAAAAGGCTAATTCTGCAGCCAAAGTAGCGGTTCCTGTCTATACAATCCCTGTGGTTTTCCACATTATGGGTAATTTAAATGTTACCGATCAGGCATTTGTAAATTTAGTGAACTATATCAATAATGATTATGCTAAAACAGGATCAGATGTGTCTTCTATTAATGCTACATTTGCACCTTTATATGTAGATGCGGAAATCAGATTTGCATTAGCTAAAAAAGATCCGACAGGAAAATGTACAAATGGTATCATCCGTCATGATGCGGATAATCCATACTGGAGTCAGTCAAGTCCTCAGTACCTTTATTCGGGAACGGGCACTAATCGTTGGCCAACTACTCAGTATTTAAATATTTATATTGTAGAGTGTATCGCAAGTGCTACATATACTTGCCCTACAACTTCAGGTGCATATATAGGTGGTTACACTTATTTGCCAGGAAGTCAAAATACTACTTCTGGTCGTGATGCAATTGTTATGTTAAGAAATCAGGTAGCTGTTGCTAGTCCTTCTGATTCTCGTACATTAAGCCACGAAATTGGTCATTGGTTAAATTTATCTCATACTTTTGGAAGTTCTAATAATCCTGGTACCGGAACATGTGGAACAGCTGCATTAAATGATAACGTTGGAGATACACCGGAAACCAAGGGTTATTTCTCTACATGCCCTTCTACTTTTGCCGGCGATTGTTCTGCATTACCAAATATTGAAAATATCATGGACTATTCTTCATGTCCAAAAATGTTCACTCAAGGTCAGGTTACCAGAATGCGTACAGCTTTAACCAGTGCTACGGGTGGTAGAAATAATTTATGGTCTGCAGCTAACTTATTAGCAACAGGTATTACATCAGGATATACCTGTACTCCTGTAGCTGAGTTTGAAGCTAATAAATTACTTAATTGCGCGGGTAATACCTTCACTTATACAAGTTTAAGTAATGTAGGTTCATCAGGAGGAGTGTCTTGGACTTTTCAAGGAGGAACACCAGCAACATCAACAGCAACTTCTCAGGTGGTGTCTTATGCTACTCCGGGAACATATTCAGTAAGTTTAACAGCTACTAATACGGCTGGGTCTAACACTAATAATAAAACATCGTATGTTACCATTGTTAATGGTAATGGAGGAACGGTTCTTCCTAATACCATTGACTTTGAAGGTGCATCACTTCCTGCTAACATAGCTGTAACTAATGCGAATGCCGGTTCTGTAACATGGGCTCAAAACACAACAAATGGTGCCAATTCAACCGCAAAAAGTATTTTTATCAATAATGCCTCTGCAACTTCTATTGCAGGTCACAGAGATATTTTTGAAACACCTTTCTATAATTTCTCAAATACATCAGCAATTACGTTTTCATATTACTATTCTTATGCTAAAGAAGTTGCTGCCCAGGCAGATACTTTTAAAATTCAGTATTCTTTAGATTGCGGAGGCACATGGACAAATATGTCAGGTGTTCATTCTACATCTCAAATGGCAACAGCTGTTGGTGTAACTTCAACATCTCCTTTTATTCCAACTGCTGCTCAATGGAAATTAAGAACAATTACATCTGCATTATTAACTGCTTTAAATAATAAACCAAGTGTAAAATTCCGTTTCTATTTTAGAGTAGATCCTACAAAAACTACAGCTAACAACATGTATATTGATCAAATTAATATTACAGGTAATGTTACAACAGATATTACTGAATTAGAAAAATCAATGCAACTGGCTATTTATCCTAATCCTACAGCCGCATCTTCTACATTAGATTTTAACATTAATTCAGGCGAAAAAGCTACGATTACTTTGGTTGATTTAATGGGTAGAGTATTAGAGCTTAACACATTAACTTCTGATAATGATGGACATATCAGCCACACAGTAAATCCATCTGGAAATATAGCATCCGGTGTTTATATTGTAAATATTGATGTAAATAACCAACGTATTTCTAAAAAATTAATTATCCAATAATTTTGGTTAAAAAACAAAAGCCCCTCAGACATGAGGGGCTTTTTTTATGCAAAGAATCGATGTGAGAAAACCTGATATTTATCAACTAATTTTCAACAGGATGAAAAGTTTCAACAAAAAATGTAAATATTTGTTATGTACTTAATAAAAACAAAAGATATGTCTGAAGAGATAGAAAGAACAGAAAGAGAAGATTTATTTTCTAAAGCAGTTAAAGCAGGAAAACGCACGTATTTTTTTGACGTGAAATCTACTAGAGGAAACGACTATTACTTAACGATTACGGAAAGTAAAAAACGTTTTGGTACTGATGGTAAGTTTACTTACGAAAAGCATAAAATATTCTTGTATAAAGAGGATTTCGAAAAATTTATGGAAGGCTTAAATGAATCCATTGATGTAATTAAAGAAAATGCTCCTCCGATTGTAGAGAGAGAAGTTTATGACAGAGAATCAAACTCTTCATCAGGTTCTGATGAGGTAAGTTTTGATGACTTAGGAAAATAATAAGTATTAATTTTAAGATACCAAAAGCAGCGGTTTAACTAAAGTTAGATGGCTGCTTTTTTATTTTTTTAATCTACTTTGGCAGGTTAATTATAAACCTTTATTCTAAATATTTCAGAAACTTTTTAGCATTTTATACCCTAAAAAAGGTATTTAATTCGTAAATTCGTGACGCAAAAACTAACATAATTCACTAATTCTATAAATCTCTAATTATCCTTTACTATGGCATTTGACATTGAAATGATTAAGAAGGTTTACGCTAACATGCCTGCTCGCATTGAAGCAGCTCGTAAAACCTTAGGTCGCCCACTAACTTTAGCAGAAAAAATCTTGTATTCGCATTTAGATGCTGATATGAAATTAACAGATTACCCTCGTGGTGCTTCTTACGTTGATTTTAATCCTGATAGAGTTGCTATGCAAGATGCAACAGCGCAAATGGCTTTATTGCAATTTATGCAAGCTGGTCGCCCTACGGTAGCTGTACCTTCTTCGGTACACTGTGATCACTTAATTCAAGCAAAAGTTGGTGCTGCAACAGATTTAGATAGAGCAAAACACGAAAGCGAAGAAGTATTTAATTTCTTAGCTTCTGTATCCAATAAATATGGTATCGGTTTCTGGAAACCAGGTGCTGGTATCATTCACCAAATTGTATTAGAAAATTATGCGTTTCCTGGTGGTATGATGATTGGTACCGATTCTCACACAGTGAACGCTGGTGGTTTAGGTATGATTGCTATTGGTGTTGGTGGAGCTGATGCTTGCGACGTAATGGCTGGTTTACCTTGGGAACTAAAAATGCCAAAATTAATTGGTGTTAAATTAACAGGTAAATTAAACGGTTGGGCTAGCGCTAAAGATGTAATCTTAAAAGTGGCAGGTATCTTAACTGTAAAAGGTGGTACTGACAAAGTAGTGGAATATTTTGGTGAAGGTGCTATTAGCTTATCTTGTACTGGTAAAGGAACTATTTGTAACATGGGTGCTGAAATTGGAGCAACGACTTCTACATTTGGTTATGATGAAAGTATGAGCCGTTACTTAAAAGCAACTGGCCGTGCTGATGTTGCTGCTTTAGCAGATGGAATTAAAGAACATTTAACAGGTGATGCAGAAGTATATGCAAATCCTTCTAAATATTTTGATGAAGTAATTGAAATCAATTTATCTGAGTTAGAGCCGTATGTAAACGGACCTTTTACGCCGGATTTAGCTACTCCTATTTCTCAATTAAAAGCGGCTGCTGAAAAAAATGGCTGGCCTTTAAAAATTGAAGCAGGTTTAATTGGTTCTTGTACGAACTCTTCTTACGAAGATATTTCTCGTGCGGTATCATTAGCAAAACAAGTTTCTGCAAAAGGATTAAAATCTAAAGCAGAGTTTATGATTAATCCAGGTTCTGAGCAAATTCGTTACACGATTGAGCGTGATGGTTTCTTAGATGTGTTTAATCAAGTTGGCGCTACGGTATTTACTAACGCTTGTGGACCTTGTATTGGAATGTGGGATAGAGTAGGTGCTGAGAAACAAGAAAAAAATACGATCATCCATTCTTTCAACCGTAACTTTGCGAAACGTGCGGATGGAAATCCAAACACTTACGCATTTGTTGCATCTCCTGAAATTGTAGCAGCAATGGCTATTGCAGGTGATTTAAGTTTCAATCCTTTAAAAGATACCTTAACTAACGATAAAGGTGAGCAAGTTAAATTAGACGAGCCAACTGGTTACGAATTGCCTCCAAAAGGTTTTGCAGTGGAAGATGCAGGTTACCAAGCACCAGCAGCAGACGGAAGTAAAGTTCAGGTATTGGTTGAACCAACTTCTAAACGTTTACAATTATTAGATCCATTTGCAGCATGGACAGGTGTAGACTTTAAAGGCTTAAAATTATTAATTAAAGCTAAAGGTAAGTGTACAACCGATCATATCTCTATGGCTGGTCCATGGTTAAAATTCCGTGGTCACTTAGATAATATTTCTAACAACATGTTAATTGGTGCAGTAAATGCATTTAACGACAAAACAGATAATATTAAAAATCAATTAACTGGTGTTTATGAAGGAGTTCCTGTAGTTCAACGTCAATACAAAGCTCAAGGCATTGGGTCGATTGTAGTAGGTGATGAGAACTATGGTGAAGGATCATCTCGTGAGCATGCAGCGATGGAGCCTCGTCATTTAGGTGTGAAAGTGGTATTAGTAAAATCATTTGCTCGTATTCACGAAACTAACTTAAAGAAACAAGGTATGTTAGGAATTACCTTTGCTAACCCTGCTGATTACGATAAAATTAAAGAAGACGATACAATTGATGTATTAGGATTAACAACATTTACTCCTGGAACACCATTAACTATTGTATTGAACCATGCAGATGGTAGCAAAGAAGAATTTAAAGTTAACCATAGCTATAACGCTCAACAAATTGAGTGGTTTAAAGCTGGTGGGGCTTTAAATATTATTCGTGCTTCTGTGAAAGCTTAATATTACCTCGCTAAAGACCTTTCAGGTTTTTAAAACCTGAAAGGTCTGCGTTAAAAATCCCTCTGTTGTTTAACAGGGGGATTTTTGTTGTTTTGTTGTCGGTATAATGAACATTTAATTTATTATATTTGATTATAATATATCTGAGAATTTTAATAAATCTTCTTGAAAATTTGCGAGCTATAAAATAAATATCAACATTATGTTTAAAGAAATTGATGAAAAATATATAAAAAGATTAATCGGAAGAAATGAAGTTGTTCTTTTTTTGGGCTCAGGTTTTTCTAGAGGAGCGGAAAATAAGTTAAAAGAAACTTTTCCAACGGGCTCAGGTTTAGGGAAAAAAATATGGGAGTTTATGGGATATGATGGAGAGTATGATAATAGTCCCTTGCCTGAAATGTACCAAGCTTTTGCAACTGCTGGTAGTAAGAAACAAAAAAAGTAGGATTTTCTGAATAATAATATCTTAAGTGGTAGTATACCTGATTATTATAATTCTTTATGTTTGCCTTTTTGGTTTAAAATTTACACATTAAATATTGATGATATAGTTGAAAAGGTATATAGAAGGAATAGTAAAGGTATTCAAGAAGTTATTTTTCCAAAAGATGAGTATAAAGAAAGGGATCAATCTTTAAATAAAACAAATGTTGTGTACCTTCATGGCAAATTACCTTGTGATCCAAATGATATTGTTTTCTCAACTAAGCAATATGCCAAAGCACAGCTTAGCCATCAGCCATTATATGGGCAATTTGTGTATGATTACGCAACAAAACCCACGATTTTTGTAGGAACAGATTTAAATGAACAGATATTTGAGAGATATATTGAGGCGAGAGAAGGAAAAGATGGGTATGCAGAATTACGCCCAAAGTCATTTTTGATTTCTCCAAGTATATCTCCAGTTAAAGCAGATATTTTAAGAAATCATTATAATGTGCATCACATTGAAGGAACTACAGAAACATTTTTAAATTGGTTAAATGGCATTTCGGTAGAGTTACCAAGTAAAGAAAGTGTTTTAAAAGACACGTTCCCTAATTTATTAAGTGTTATGGAGTTTGCTTCTTTGGCAAATATATCGCATAGAACAATTAGTGAATTCGCGAATAGTTTTAATAGAGTACCAACTGATTTTAAAATATCAGAAGTGCGATCTGGGTATTTATCAGGAGCTTCACCGACATGGAACGATATATATAAAGATATTGATATCCCAAGAACTATAACAAAAGAAATATATGAACATATAAACGGAATATTTGACAATACTTCTAAAATCGATAAAATTAATGTAATAAACATTTTAGGAACTGCAGGCTCCGGTAAATCAACAATTATTAAGAGACTAGGCCTTCAGCTTTCGCAGAATGGGCGAACTGTCTTTATAACTTATTCTGATTTTATGCCACGAATAGATTATATAATTGATGTATTATCTGAAATAAATGAGAGAGTCGTTTTGATTTTTGATAATGCAAAAAATGTTTATTCACAAATTAAAAATTTAATTACAGAAATTGCAAAACTTGAAAAAGCACCTGTCATTGTATTAACAATTAGGAATAACCAATATGATAAATTGAATTATTTTTTGGACCCCGAAATTATTAACAAAACAGATTTTCTAATTCCTGACCTTGATGATGTTGAGATATCAGATTTAATCGTCAAACTGGATAATCATAACCTATTGGGAGTTTT
>JAEUTR010000054.1 GCA_016787365.1 Bacteroidia bacterium | reverse complement strand
AAATAAAAAAGGTTAGAAAATTTTCTAACCTTTTTTATTTTATTTAATAAGCGTAATCACTTAAATACTCAAAGTCTGGTGTTAATTTACCGTCTTTACAAATACTTGCCCGTTCTATTATTTTATCAACGTCGTTTGTAAATAAAAAAGGCAATACACGTTCCATTAAATCTTTACCAAAGTCATCGCTCGCATCACGAGGCAATTCGCATGGTAAATTATCAACAGCCATTACACAAATGGTTTCTTTATTAAAAGGTACATCTTCTTTATCTGTTTTAGGATTATATCCATAAAAAGGTTTGTCAATTGAACTGGCTCTTAATGTTGTTGGAACAGATCCATCAATATCGCAAGTAATATCTGCTACAACACTCATTTTAAAATCTGAGGCTTTCATATCATCGGTTGTAAACATTTTTGGAGAACGCGGATCCCAGAAATGTGCCGAAATAAAAATATCAGTAGCTTTTGTATATGGAGAAAATTTTGACACAAAATGCTCAGGATGTTTAAAGAAATCGTTTAAATCAAAATTATGATCGTCCGGTCTTTCAACATAATCTCTTGGATTTAGCTGGCAATAAACAGGTTCTCTGAACGAAGCCATTAAAAATTCTTCGGGAGTTACTTTTCTGATTCTTAAAGCAGATAAGGTTTCAATGGCACCATTAGCCACACGTCCGCCACCTGTTAAGGCAATTTTAATATTTGGTAATTTTACCCTTTTTAATTCCTCTTCCATCTCAGCTCTGTCGCGGCAAAGATTGGCAGGTTTAATTTGAAATAAATCGTATTTACGACCGTAACCTAAAATACCGTTGTAAGCACCTACAATTCCGGCATAACGTCCAAAACCAATAATACGGTTATGGTTTTTGTCAGTTAAGGTTTCATAATCAATCATTTGTATTTTCTTTTCAATCAGGGCTTTCATTAACTGAATGTTATGAGCCTGTTTTTTTATGGTGTGCGAAAAGAAGAAATATTTTTTTCCGGGTATCAGGTTTGCTTTAGGTACTTCTTTTACACCCATTAATACATCACAATCAGTCAAATCCTCCTGCAGAGTTAAACCAAATCCTAAGTATTCTTCATCACTGTAACATCTTATTTTGCTGGGTTGAATAACAATTTCCAGATTAGGATATGTGCGAAGTAGTTCGGTACAAATTAATGGCGTTAAAGGAACTCGTTTATCCGGTGGTGATTTTTCTTCTCTTAGAACACCTATTTTTATTTTTGACATGATATTAAGATGAGTTGATTAGTTTTTTATCTCTATTTTAAAAGATAATCATACAAATATACAAGTTTAATTTATTTTCAGATTACAAAGGATTAAATGAAATGATGAAGGGTAAATTACGCTTATTTATAATTTATATATTTGAGTAATTGTAACAAAATTACTATAACCTTTTATTATGAAATACCTTTTAAAAACCACTATCTTATTATTTGTTTTTCAGTTATCTTTTAGTCAAACCAATTTTATAAAAGATAGTATAGATATATATATTAACCGCGAAATGGCTCGCTGGAATTTACCGGGAATGGCCATTGCCATTGTTAAAGACGGAAAAGTGGTGTTTATGAAAGGTTATGGTTATGCCGATGTGAGTGCAAAAAAAATGGTAGATGAAAATACGGTTTTTCAAATTGCCTCAAATTCAAAAGCTTTTACAGGAACATCTCTGGCATTATTGGAGCATTACGGTAAATTAAAACTGGATGATAAAGTGAAAACGTATTTACCATATTTTAAAATGAATGAGACATGGAAAACCAATGAAGTAACCATTGCCGATGTATTATCTCATAGGATAGGATACGAAACTTTTCAAACCGATTTTATTAATTGGAGCAGTACGAAATCTCGTAAACAGCTCATTGAAAATATGCAAAATGTTACACCAAAATATGGTTTAAGAGAAAAATACGGTTATTGTAACGTGGGTTTTTTAACGGCTGGAGAAATTATTCCGGCAGTATGTGATACAACATGGGACGACTATTTAAAATACCACTATTTTCTTCCTTTAGAAATGAAACATACACATACCACATATGCAGATTTTTTAAATGCTAATCAATCATCCAATACCTCAAAGGCTTATACATTAGTGAGCTACCAACTTACCGAATTAACTCCTGCTAATGTAGATAATCTGGGGCCGGCAGCATCCGTTACATCGTCGGTAAATGATTTAAGTAAGTGGGTAATGATGCAGTTAAACAAAGGGAAATATAATGGCAAACAGGTTGTGCCGGAAGCTGTTATAAACCGAACAAGAGAATCTTTTACAGTAGTAAAAGCCCAAAGCCGTAAAGGAAGTAATTTCAGTAATTATGGTTTAGGTTGGTTTTTAAATGATGCCTATGGTAAAAAAGTAGTAACACATGATGGCGGAGCCAATGGTTTTTTAAGTAAAACAGTTTTAGTGCCCGAAGAAAATTTTGGCTTTGTAATTTTAACCAATAGCGATGCTCAGTATTTGTTTGAAGCACTTGGTACACAATTAATAAATGATTTAACCAAACAACCTTATACCAATTTAAGTGCATTGTATCACCAAGGATTTAAGCAAGGCTATGATGAGGATTTGGAAGCGGTAAAAAAATTAAAAGCTACTGCCGAAAAATATAAACCTGCTAAAGATGCTTATACAAAAATAGCAGGAGTATACTTTAATAAAATATATGGCCATATTACGATAGAAGCTAAAGATAATTTTGCACAAGTATCTTTTGAGTTTCATCCACAATACAAAGCAAAAATGCAATTTTTATCACCTAGTACTTTGGTAATTGAGTATAACGATCCTACACTAGGCGTTAAAGAAATAAAATGTGACGAATTACAAAAAACCATTGAAATTAAAGTCAACGATTTTATTGATATGGATACGTATTTGTTTACCAAAAACTAAAGTGGCTCAATGGCATTTACCATTTCCGTTAACTCTTTCTCGGCGTTGGAGTTAAGCAGTTCCATGTTTTCTTGCCAGGCGTAAATGATATAACAATGTCCTTCTGTTGGTTTGGTAATGTAACGGATACAGTTATAGGAAGCTTTTTTAGCTTTAACATCGTAAAAATTAGATCTCCGTTTTTCGAAGGCAAAATTTTTGTTAGTGGTTTTTTCTACTTTTTCTACAAACACAAAATGCAATGGTCCTACAAACTCACGTTTGGCAGAATCTAATCCTCCTTTTGGAACAGCGTACACTACAACATTAAATTTTCCGTTTTTATGCGGTTTGCTAAAAGCAATACCCGAACAACGGCACATAGCATTGCCGCTTTCATCCCAATTTACCGGACCTCCAAATTCAACAGCCGTCCAGCTTTCGGGATTTGTATATTTTAATTTTAAAATTTTTGATTTAACGGTTTGTGAAAAAGAAAAAACAGAAGCACAAACAAAAATGGATAAAAGAATTTTTCTCATGGTAATTTTTTCTTAAATATAATTAAAATCTTAATTTAAGGATGAAATTGTTGTATCTTTGTGTTAGTTCTTTAATTATGGGCCCGACCGGTTTTGACAGCGAGCGCGATTGGTAAGTAAGCAGGTGGTGCGTTGTGGATATGGCACCTTAAACTCAACTCTCAAACTTTTATTCGGCGAAGAGAATTCTTACGCTATGGCTGCTTAGTCCAAGACTAACCAACCTTTGCAAATCTCGTAGCATCGTTGCTTAGCGACGAGGTATTTGCATCATAAATTAGCAACTTGTTTTAGTGATGATGTTATCTAAAGCAATATTAGCATCTAAGTTTAAGTTTGGTATGAATAAACGCCTGACTTAAATCGAAAACCAAGTTTGTTCTAAACTTTGTAGAAAGCTTATTAATTCCTTGTTTGGACGAGAGTTCGAATCTCTCCGGGTCCACATCTAAGAGTAAAAAGCCTCAACTTTGTTGAGGCTTTTGTTTTTACGTGAATGAGCACAAACTTGAGTTTCTAGCGAAATGAATAAAAAAAACAAAGGAATCTTTGCGAAGCCAAGTTCTTTTGCTATTGCAAGATTGGTTAGGAGCGATCATTGCAAATAGTCTCTCCGGGTCCACCATAAACACAAATAATAGTTTGGTATAAAATGGTAAAAAAATAACTATTCCTTAACCACCTTTTTCGTTCCTATCAAAGCTTTATTTTGATAAACCGATAGAAAGTAAATCCCTTTTTCAAGATTTGAAATATTAATCTCTTCTTTATAATTCGTAGTTAAAATTTCTTTACCTAAAACATCCATTATTTTTATACTGTATGTTTTTGAAGTTATACTGCCATCTGCTATCTTAATATGAATAGCTGAACTACTTGGATTAGGATATACATCAAAACCATTTACTTTATACAGTTCTTTAACAGCCGTTGGCATCAGGATGTAACTTTTAGCAGTGTTGGTAATAATAGGAGCATTATAATCAAAATAGATAGAGGCTTTATTTTTAATAGTATCATTTACCCATCCCGTGTTTGGTTTAATACGGTATTGGATAAAGCCAATAGAGCCATGACGGTCAGTAGTGCTATCTACTAACTGAATGTTTGGGAAACGTACCGTTAAGTGATTCCCTTTTACATCAAGGATATTATAGTGACTATAATTCATCACTTGAAATGTTTCAGGATTTAATTTAGAATCTAAATCATCTTCTAAACGAATATTAACCGCAGGGGCATTTCCGGTGTTTTGAAAATGAATCGTATAGGTTAACCAATCATTATAATTTGACTGAACAGTAACAGGATATACTTCTTTAATATTAGGATCATAGGAATTTACTACAGGATAACAAAATTCCAATACATTATTTGAAGGAACATTATCTCCGTTAACAGGCGTTACGGTAGCATTCACACAAATGAAATCTCCAACCTGTGCATTTGTATGAGTAGTTAATGCTAATCTGAAATCAGTAAAATTATCAATCGTTCCAAAATTGGCAATGGTGTATGTATAAACATTCCCCGTCACATTTGGCGTTAAAGCTCCGGCTAAAGGGACAACATAGCTTACGGGGCCGTTTACCGAAAAAGAAACCGTGCCTCCTATTCCGGCATTGCAAACCAAATTGTTCCAAAGGCTCATGTCTCCGGCAACCACTGTTAAGGTATGCGTTAAACCCGGAAAAACAAACCCGGTTCTGTTAATGGATTGAACTCCCACATCAAAGCCCGGTTTACAAATCACCGCAAAGTCTACACTGTCTTCCAGCACATAGGTAGGGGTAAGTGTTACCAAAGAATCTATACCAGGATTGATGCATTGCACGGCATATGGTTTATTTACAGTATCTAATACCACACGGTAAACACCACTTGTGTCATTAAAAAAGTATGAACTATACGTATTGGTCATCCCTAAAAACACATTGGAGTTATTGTATAATTTTACCATACCATTTTTAATTAGCAGGTCTCCTGTATTATTTACACAATCCGAATTCAAATCATGAAACACAATTCCTGTAATTCCTTTTCCTGTTCCGCATCCGTTTGGATTAGTAAGCGTATTACCTGAAATACATAATGGATAGTTTAACGTAGCATTATCCATAGCCAGAATATAATTGGGTAAGCAGGTAAAGGGATTTGAACTTATGTCAAATGGTTGTATTGCCGGAGATGAAATTAATTTTTCGGGAAAAACAGGGAAACAGGAAATATTATTGTTATGACAATCTAATCCACGCAAACCAACAGGTAATACTGGGAGACTTGTTAATTGATTAAAATAACACCTCAACCATTGCAGAGAATTCGGTAAGGACGGCAGGCTGGTTAAAGAATTATTTTGACAATACAAACGAGTAAGAGAAGTTGGTAATGTTGGTAAAGTCACGAGTTGGTTATATGCACACCTTAATGTTGAGAGTGAATTTGGTAATATAGGAAGACCGGTTAAAGAATTATTTTCGCAATTTAAGTAAAGTAAAGAAGTAAAATACTCAATACCTGTTAGGTCAGAAATATTTTGATTGGAAACGACTATCATAGTTTGTGATGTAATCGCCGGACTTGTAATATCCATTTGGTTCCCGTTCATAGCCGAAGGGATATTAGTTTGTAGCCATGTTACAAAATTTGCATCAGGTATAGTAACATAGGTTTGTGCTTTTAAATTCGCTAAACAAACTATTAAGGCTAATAGTGTAACTATTTTTTTCATAGTGATAGTTTTATATGAATGTAATCCTTTTTTCATACATGAAGATAGGTTCTATTGCTCTATTTAAAACTCATCTTTTTTATCTGAACTATTTAATTTAATAAGTGGTCGTATTTTACTGGTAAGTGGTTATTCCTTAATAACCTTCTTCGTTCCAATCAATAGCTTGTTTTGATAAACTGATAAAAAGTAAATCCCCTTTTCAAGATTTGAAATATTAATCTCTTCTTTATAATTCGTAGTTAAAATTTCCTTCCCTAAAACATCCATTATTTTTATACTGTATGTTTTTGAAACTATGCTAACATCTGCTATCTTAATATGAATAGCTGAACTACTCGGATTAGGATACACATCAAAACTATTTTGTGATGAACCATGAGATTGAATACCTGTTAGTGTTTCAATAGTGTTTAATGTTGTGTTGGTTACAACAGGCTCATTAAAATCAAAATAAATATAAGCAGTGTTTTTAATTTGTGTGCCAGGTGTATTACCATGCTTTTGTTTTATGCGATAATACACAAAACCATGACTGGCAGGTTCGTTCGTATTGCTATCAGGTAACATAATATTACTGAATTTCCATCGTAACACATTACCTTGTAACACATCAACCTTGTAGTCATGACTCGATCCAAGCATATCGAAACTCAAAGGATCCAGGTTTTGTGAAAGTGTATCTTCTATCACAATATTTACGGCAGGTCCAGTACCTGTATTTTGAAACCTGATTTTGTAGGTAAGGATAGAATCATTCGTACTGATAAAGCCTTCTGCTCCAATACCTGCAGGGCTCACCGATTTATCATTGGGGTCAAAGGAACCTGTAGTAACACGGTTATAACATAAGGTATTGTTTACCAGATTAATATCATTCCCGTTTACATTTAGATAAGCACAAGCAGGAATACTTAAACCCAAAGGTAACGAGGGCGGTGCATAGAATCCTACTTGAAACTGTTGATTTAAATTATTATATACAGTAACATTGAAATAAGCTGTATCTGAATTAACAGATGTAGCAGAAGGGGTAAATGTTGTATAACTTAATAAGGGGGATTTTACAAATTTTAAAACACCAGTAAATCCATTTGCCATATTGTTTCCAACACTCACATAATATTTACTGTTAAAGCCTGGTACAATCCCAGAAGTATTAAGACTCGGGATTTTTCCATCTGCTACTGATGATAATGTATCCGAAAAATTAAGATTACTTAATTGTGTATCTGAAGTGTTTAAATTAGCAGTAAGTGTTAATGCACAATTAGGAGCTATAAACGGCGATGGAAACTGTATCTGCGAAAGGGTATAAGTTCCTAAGGGAGCATAAATGGTATAATTTCCGCTTGCATCTGAAAGTCCAAAATAATTTCCAGGACTAGCTAATACTTTGATGCCATTTAAATCAGCATCGCTTGGATTTTTTACACAATCCCTATTAACATCATTAAATATATTTCCGCTGATACTGCTACAATCCGATGTGCCGGTAGGAACCACATATGAATAATTAGTACAAGCCGTTCCGTCCGTTATATTAAAAAAATAATTACCTGCTGGTAAATTATAAATATTAGGATTAGTTGACAATAGATTATGTTGAGTATCTGTCCATGTATAAGTATAATTACCACTCGGAGAAACGGCTAACTGTATTGATCCATTGGACAGATATGGGCAAGCATCATTTATAGTGGGAGTAACGGTGGCAGTTAACAAAGATTGTCCAAGATATACCTCTTCAGTTGTTGTTGCTGTACAGCCATTACTGTATGTAACATTTAAAGTATAAATTCCGGCAGTACAAACTGAAACCGTTGGAATATTTGAAAATACACCTGAAGAGGATAGCCACGAATAGGATACTGCTATCAGATTATTTGTATTTGTAGTAACGGGGTTAAGGGATATACATTGCCCGCAATTTAAAGTAGAGCCCTGTGTTGCGTTGATAGATACTGGCGGAGTGATTGTATTTGAAAATACAGATACGACTGAGGTTGTACTACAACTACTTAATGTATTGGTAGCTACTACTGTATAGTTACCGGCTTGAGAAACAACAACGCTTTGAGTGTTTACACTCCCTGTAATTCCGGAGCCTGTCCATACATATTCATAAGCAGGATTAGTAAATGAAGGATTGGCATCTAATGTTACGGTTGGATTAACACAAGTTATGGTTTGAGTAACAGGATTAATAGACGGTGGCCCTGTGGTACTTCCCTGAATAGTAACCACTGTAGTTACGGGACAGGAAATAGGTGTTCCTGATTCTTTTAATATTAAAGTATAAGTTCCTCCGCAAAGTGTACCTGCAGAAAATGTAGGTGTACCCATAGGAGAAAAACTTAATCCATTACCCAAAAAGTTCCAATCGTAATTAGCAGAACCAACAACACTTGCTGAAATTGAACCTGTACAAGGACCTGCACACACACCATTATCAGCAGAAGTTATAATTGAAAGTGATGGAGTGGGTATTTCCAGAAAATTGTAATGCACAGAAACACTATTTGAACCCTGAGCTAAAATCACAGAATAACTTCCTGCTGCTGTTACATTCACACACTGTCCGGTTTGCCCGGTTACATTTGGACCTGTCCAGTTATAAGCAGATCCCGCAGGTGCGCATAAATTATTTAAAGAATTCTCACATATGTACACATTTGTTTGCCCCGGAGGAATTCCCGTCCCATTCAATGTAAAAGGCGGAATATCAAAACCCGCATCAATATAAGCATAACACATCTCTAAACCATTTGTTGAACTTCCAGCTGTAAATTGTACCGTTAACGTCATTCCTATATAATTGTTAAGATCATAAAATGTGTAAGCCCAGTCCCGGTACTTCCATTGACCTATTCCTGTCACAAATGATGCATCACCCCCTGTACAGTTAACTCCAGGACTATTGATATGAACAATAGAATTTGGTATAGGAGTACCATTAATATCCATAAGTCTTGCATCAAAATAAGGAGTCTGATGGCAGGAATCATTATCTTGTGATGTAGTAACCATTGCGTACTGAAAAGAAAATATCGGATTAGCTGGAGATACATTAAACGTATAAGTTGCTCTAGCAGCAATACCTGAAGTAGCTGTACTTCCTAATCTTAAAGAGTAGTTTCCGGCACCAGGACCAACTCTTTTAATTGCAGCACCAACGTGCAAATCATTTCCTTGGCTTACTACAGCCGCATTACTTGTTGGTAACGGACAACAACCACCCATGGTTGTAGAATTAGTGTTTAGTCCTTCTTCCAAAACCCAGCCGGAAGTGTTTCCTAATTCAAAACCAATGTTTGACTGCGAAAAGCTTATGCCTGATTGAATTAGTAAATAACAAAATATAAGAAAATGCTTCATCTAAAATAAATTAATGATGTAATAAAATATGAAATAGCAATTGAGCTAGCCAAAATTAATTTAAATAAGAATAGAAGTTGAGTTTTATACTAACTCATAAACAAGTTTGGCTCATTGGCAATATATTGCTTGTATCTGATAGAAACAGCAGGGTATGATTATTTTTTTGTAAAGGAAACAGGCAACCATTATGAAATGATGTGTGAGGTGATTGTTTGAATGAGTATAATGGTTGTGAGGCAGGCTGATTATATTTATTTATTCACTACTTTCTTCGGTTATTCATTCAGATGAATTTCACATTCAAGGAAATGCCTGTTACGTTCATTCAGATGAATAACACAGTCAAGTAAATGGCCGTTACATTCATTCAGTTGAATGACACATTCAAGTAAATGGCTGTTACGTTCATTCAGTTGAATTACACAATCAAGTAAATGGTTGTTACGTTCATTCAGATGATTAACACAGTCAAGTAAATGCTTGTTACGTTCATTCAGTTGATTAACACGTTTAATTAGCCACTTTTTTATTTCTCCGGAATTTATACCTTTGATATACACTATAACTACTCGGTAAGCATACACTATTTGCAAAATAAGCGAATATTTATAGCGAGTTAAGTGA
>JAEUTR010000044.1 GCA_016787365.1 Bacteroidia bacterium | reverse complement strand
AAATAAAAATATAAGGGATTTTGAATTTACCTTTCATTCTTTTTTTCAAATCTTTTTCTAATTCTTCTATCAACTCTTCATCAATTGTATCACATTTGGTAATGGCTAATATGCGTTGTTTATCTATTAATTCAGGATTGTACTGTTTTAATTCGTTTAAAAGAATTTTATACTCTTCGTATATGTTATCGCTTTGGCAACTCACCATAAATAATAAAGTGGAATTACGTTCAATGTGTCTTAAGAAACGAACTCCCAATCCTTTTCCTTCGCTGGCGCCTTCAATAATTCCAGGAATATCGGCCATGACAAAACTTTTGTAATCGCGATAAGGTACAATTCCTAAGTTAGGTGTTAAGGTTGTAAAAGGATAATTTGCAATTTCGGGTTTAGCAGCGGATACAACAGACAGTAAAGTAGATTTACCTGCATTTGGAAAACCAACTAAACCAACATCTGCCAGAACTTTTAATTCTAAAATTTTCCACTCTTCTTTCCCTTCTTCTCCGGGTTGGGAGTAGCGCGGTGTTTGATTAGTTGGAGATTTAAAATGTGCATTTCCTCTTCCTCCCATTCCGCCGGGCAATAAAACAATTTCTTGTCCATCTTCGGTAATTTCGCAAATAAATTCACCTGTTTCTAGATCACGGGCAATCGTTCCTAATGGCACATCTAAAATTTCATCCTCGCCTTCTTTCCCTGATTTATGTGAAGAGCCTCCATCACCACCTTGTTTGGCAATGATGTGTTTACGGTATTTTAAATGGATTAATGTCCAAAATTGTTTGTTGCCGCGCAGGATAATATGCCCTCCACGGCCCCCATCTCCTCCATCCGGCCCACCAAAAGCCGTTAGCTTATCGCGATGTAAATGCGTTGAGCCTTTTCCACCTTTACCACTTCGGCAACAAATCCTTACGTAATCAACAAAATTAGTATCCACTCTTTATAGTTATGAGTTATGAGTTTGAGTATTCTTCATAATCAAATCTCAAATGTTATTTATTTTTTCTTTTTAGTAGTTTTTTTAACTGCTTTTTTTGGAGCCGCTTTCTTTACTACTTTTTTAGGAGCAGATTTTTTAACCACTTTTTTTGTTACTGGTTTTTTAGCAGCAATCTTTTTTACCGCTTTTTTAGGCGCTGATTTTTTAGCAACAATTTTCTTAGCCACTTTTTTGGCAGCAACTTTCTTCACTACCTTTTTAATAACTGCTTTCTTTACCACTTTCTTAGCTGTAACTTTCTTCACAGCTTTTTTTGGAGCGGCCTTTTTTACCACTACCTTTTTCTTAGGCGCCGCTTTTTTAGAAACGACTTTCTTAGGGGCAGATTTCTTTACTGCTTTTTTTACAACGGTTTTCTTAGCTACAGTCTTAGCAGCTGCTCTCTTAGCTGTGACTTTTTTTGGAGCGGATTTTACAACAGTTGATTTAGTTACTTTAGTAGCAGAGCTTCCCGAAGCCACTTTTTTAACTGGAGCAACAACTGTTTTTTTAACCGGATCAGTGCTTCTTACTTCTTCAATATCTTTTTTTAATTCATCTGAAATTTCAGTAGCTACTTCAAAATCATTGATTGTTAAATCTAAATGCTCGATGTCATTTTCTAACATTGTTAATTCAATTTCCGCTTTTACAAACGTAATGCGCTCTGTTAATTGATTAAAGATAGATTCGATAGAACCGATTCCATTAATAGAATGGAATTTAGCCTGTTCTGAATAATATTTTTTCAGAGGCAATGTTTTGTTATTATATTCATTTACGCGATTTCTAATGATTTCTTCATTTGCATCATCAGGTCTTCCTGAATCTTTACCACGTAATAATAAACGTTTCACTAATTCTTCGTTGTCAACTTCTAAAGCTAACATAGCACTAATTGCAGTCCCTTTTTTTTGCAATAAGTCATCCAATGCAACTGCCTGAGCTTGTGTGCGAGGAAATCCATCAAAAATAAAACCATTTGCATTTGGATTAGCATCTAATTTAGATTCAATCATTCCAATTACAATATCATCGCTTACTAAATCACCACGATCCATAATTTGTTTTGCTTCCATCCCAAGAGTTGTTCCTCTTGCAATTTCACTACGTAAAATATCGCCTGTAGATAAATGTACTAAGCCATATTTTTCGATTAACTTTTCAGATTGAGTGCCTTTACCGGCACCCGGAGGTCCAAATAAAACGATGTTTAACATGTTGCTCATAGTTTGATGTTTTTATTGTTTATATTTTTTGAATCTTATTTTTATTTATCTAACACGTAAATTTCTTTCATGTTTCTTCCTAAGCCATCGTAATCTAAACCGTAACCTACTACAAAGTCATTAGGTATTTCCATGCCCACATAATCCACTATAATATCCTTTTTGTAAGCCTCTGGTTTTAATAAAAACGAAGCCACCTTAATTTGTTTGACTTCCTTTTTAGTTAAAAGTGTTACTAATTTTTCAAGTGTAACGCCTGTATCAACAATGTCTTCTACTACTACAACTGTTCTTCCTTTAATTTCTTCTGTTAGTCCAATCATTTCAGTAACAGTTCCGGTACTACTAGTGCCATGGTAAGATGCTAATTTAATAAATGAAATTTCGCAAGGAATCGTTACCTCTTTTAATAAATCAGCCGCAAACATAAACGACCCATTTAATACTACCAAAAACAATGGCATATCATTTACCAAATCTGCATTAATCTTTTGAGCCAATTGTTTTACACTTTCTGAGATTTTATCAGAAGTAATATATGGAACAAAGGTTTTATCTTTTAAAGTAACACGTTGCATGAAGAGGTTTTTGTAAAACACAAATATAATAACAATTTGCATGAAAAAAGCCTTTATATCTATGTTTTAGGGCAAAATGCCAGCTTTATTTTACTGTATAACACACAAAAATCTATTACATTTGTTCCCGCTTTGAAAAACACACTCAAACATACTCATCTTAAGGAAACTATTTCTTTATCAGTGCCATTAATTTTAACCCAAATCGGGCATATTATTACGGGAATGGTTGATAATATTTTTTTGGGAAGACTAGGAAATACAGAACAAGCTGCCGGTATTTTATCCAATAATTTATTTGTGATTCTATTGGTTTTTAGCATTGGTATGAGTTATGTATTAACCCCTGCTATTACTGATGCCCATGTTAACCAAAACGAAAAAGAAAAAGCCTCTCTTTTTAAAAATTCTTTATTTATAAATGTACTGGTTGCCATAGCATTATTTATTATTTTATTTTTTTCATCGCCACTGTTAGGCCGTATGCAACAGCCTGAAGATGTAGTTAAACTAGCTATTCCATTTTTTAATGTGCTTATTTTTTCAATTATTCCGGTGGCGTTATTTTTTGTATGTAAGCAATATACCGAAGGGCTGAGTAATACCAAAGCTGCCATGTATATTAGTGTAGGTGGTAATATCTTAAACATTATTTTGAACTATACTTTAATTTATGGTAAAGCAGGGTTACCTGAATTAGGCTATATGGGATCTTGTTGGGCAACTTTTACAGCCCGTGTGTTTATGGGAATTGGCTTTTTAATTTTTGTATTTAAGCACAAATCTGTGAACTCGTTTGCCAGATATTACAAAGAAGCTAAAATCAATGCGCAACATTTTTGGATTTTATTAAAGGATGGCTTGGCTTCCGCTTTACAGTTTACATTTGAAGTAGCTGCTTTTGCCATTGCAGGTTTATTAGCCGGGGTATTTGGGAAAGAGCAGATTGATGCTCACGGTATTGCTTTGAGTTTAGCTGCTTTTACTTATATGTTTGCCAGTGGTATTGGTAGTGCCACTACTATCAGAGTTGGAAATTATTATGCAAAAAATGATTTGGAAAATTTAAAGTTGGCTATTAAAACCTCTTACAAATCAGTAATAGTAACCATGGGATTTATGGCTTTAATATTTATTTGTTTTAACACTATTTTACCTGTTGTTTTTAGTAGCGATGCCGAAATTATTTTAATTGCCTCAAAGCTATTATTGTTTGCTGCCTTATTTCAATTATTTGATGGCACTCAGGTTGTAGCCATAGGTGCTTTAAGAGGACTGGAAGATTATAAATATCCTACCTATATTGCTTTTATAGGATAT
Organism: Bacteroidia bacterium; assembly: GCA_016787365.1. Lineage (GTDB taxonomy): Bacteria > Bacteroidota > Bacteroidia > B-17B0 > Aurantibacillaceae > UBA4416. The sequence goes on along the minus strand of JAEUTR010000044.1, from coordinate 5,019 downwards.
TGGGTTATTGCACTCCCGCTATGTTACGTTTTTGCCTTCACATTAGGTTATAAAGTTTATGGAGTATGGTTAGCATTAAGTATTGGACTTGGATTTGTAGCCATTGCTTTATCTATTAGAATTCGTAATCTGATAAAAATGAAATCTATACTAGGATAAAGTATAAACTGGCTAATAAAAATAATCCACATACAGTTAGGAGCCCGTTTACACTTAAATGCCTGTTTACCTTATAAATAAAAAAACCCAAGCATAATGCAAATACCGCAACAACGAATGACGGATACGTATAAATATGCCAGAAGGTTCGATTATCGTATCCTAGTTTTACTTTAATTACTTTATTAAATATAAAATCGCGCCCTATATATAAAACATCGTATGGTTGTGGTTCCTGATATAAATTGTTTGTTTTTACAGGAATAAATTCCCCCACAGTAGTAGTAAATTCTATTTCTGAAATTTCGGGCTTTTGAACTTCTCTATTGTAAGTACTAAAAGAACAATGAACATCTGCAATATAAGCTGTTTGCCAGTGATTACAAATAATAATACTTAACAAACAGTACGAAAGAAATCCTGCTAAAACAATGTTTATTGTATTTAAAATTTTGTAAAATGATGTGGATTTGAAATCTTCAATTTTTTTAAGTTCTCTTAATTGTTTAATTTTTTTAATATAAAACACCTCTTCGGAAGTAAGCGGGGTACGTTGTTTTCTCCGAGATTGTTCTTCTTGCATTAAACAATAAAATTATAGATTGATTTTTTTCTCCAGCAAATAGTTATTTCTATCAGGCGAATTTCTTAAAATCAATTCGCCAATAAAACCGGCTAAAAATAGCATAGTTCCTAAAACCATGGATGTTAAAGCTATATAAAAGGAAGGGCGATCTGTTAATAATCTTGCTGCTTTATGAATAATAAAAACATGATAAAATTTATCTGCGCCTAAATAAAGTGTTGTAAATAATCCAACAACAAACATCAATGTTCCTATTAATCCAAAAAAATGCATAGGACGCTTCCCGAATTTAGATAAAAAAGTAATGGTTAATAAATCTAAAAAACCATTAATGAAACGTTCCCACCCAAATTTACTAACGCCATATTTTCGAGCCTGATGCTGAACAACTTTCTCTCCAATATTATAAAACCCTGCATTTTTAGCTAATACCGGTATAAAACGGTGCATTTCGCCATACACTTCAATGCTCTTTACAACTTCTTTGCGGTACGCCTTTAACCCGCAATTCATATCATGTAACTTAATACCTGAAATTTTTCGGTTAGTCCAGTTATATAATTTTGAAGGAATATTTTTTGTTAAAGCATTATCAAAACGTTTTTGTTTCCAACCACTTACCAAATCATAATTCCCGGATTTAATCATATGATATAATTCAGGAATTTCATCAGGCGAATCTTGTAAATCTGCATCCATGGTAATCACAACATCTCCCTGAGCCGCTTCAAAACCAACATGTAAACCAGGAGATTTGCCATAATTACGGCGAAATTTAATGGCTTTTACACAATGATTTTTTGCTGCTAAAGATTCTATTACTTGCCAGGATTTATCTTTGCTACCATCATCGATAAATAAAATTTCGTAAGTAAACTTATTTTCATCCATCACACGCTTAATCCAGTCGTGAAGTTCAGGTAAAGATTCTTCTTCGTTAAATAATGGAATGACAACTGAAATGTTCATATAATGCGGTTAATGAAAGCATAAATATAACTAACATATAATTTTTATCAAAATTACGTAAATAATGGAATAAATTATATACTTTTGCGGCGGGTAAGTCTTTCACGACCAGCTCCTGTCAAATCCCCCAGGATGGGAACATAGCAAGGGTAGATGGTTGAGCGGTGCGATGAAAGTAGCTTACCCTTTTTTTGTGCCCTAAAGTTTGATATTTCACAAAAAAAACGCGCTTGAAGCGCGTTTTTAAAATCATAGTCTTATTATTTACTTAAATATAAGTTTCTCTCGCTGTAAATGTTTTGAAAATATTCATCCTGTAAGCTATCAATAAAGTAAATGGCTTCACCTGTTGACTTCATTTCAGGCCCCAATTCTTTTTGAATCTCAGGGAATTTCTCATAACTAAATACTGGTATTTTAATTGCATACCCTTTTTTCTTAGGTTTGAAATCAAAGTCTTTTACTTTAGCCCCTAACATAACTTTTGTTGCGTAGTTTACATAAGGCTCATCGTATGCTTTTGCAATAAATGGAACAGTACGAGAAGCGCGCGGATTTGCTTCGATAATATAAACTACCTCATCTTTAATAGCAAACTGGATATTTAATAAACCAACCGTTTTAAGAGCAACTGCAATGGTTTTAGTGTATTCCTCCATTTGTTTAATCACATTTTCCGATAAATCGAATGTTGGCAATACTGCGTAACTATCTCCACTATGGATACCTGCAGGTTCGATGTGTTCCATCATACCTATAATGTAAACATCTTTACCGTCACAAATGGAGTCAGATTCGGCTTCTATTGCACCTTGTAAAAAATGATCTAATAATACTTGGTTGCCTGGCAAATCATTTAATAATTTAACCACATGTTGTTCCAACTCTTCTTCATTAATCACAATCTTCATCGATTGTCCACCCAATACATAACTCGGACGAACCAATAATGGGAAGCCTAATTCCTTAGATAATGTGATAGCCTCTTCTGCATCTGTGATTACACCAAATTTTGGATAAGGAATATTATTTTCCTTTAATAAGTTAGAGAATCTTCCTCTGTCTTCCGCCAAATCCAACGATTTAAAATCAGTTCCAATAATTTTGATCCCGTAACGTTCTAATTTTTCGGCTAGTTTTAATGCTGTTTGTCCTCCTAGTTGAACAATAACACCCTCTGGCTTTTCATGCAAGATAATATCGTAAATATGTTCCCAGAACACAGGTTCAAAATATAATTTATCAGCTGTACTAAAATCCGTACTAACGGTTTCAGGGTTACAGTTAATCATAATAGTTTCGTAACCCATTTCTTTAGCTGCTAAAACACCATGTACGCAACTGTAATCAAACTCAATTCCTTGCCCAATACGGTTAGGACCAGAACCTAAAATGATTACTTTCTTTTTATCTGTACGAATACTTTCATTCTCGTCTTCAAAAGTGGAATAATAATAAGGCGTTTTTGCTTCAAACTCAGCCGCACAGGTATCCACCATTTTAAACACGCGGTTAATATTCATTTCCTTGCGCTTATTATACACCTCACTTTCTAAGCAACGCAATAAATGTGCTACTTGTCTATCAGCATAACCCATTTGTTTTACTTCGTATAATAAATCTCTTGGAATATCTGTTAATCTATACTTAGATACTTCGTGCTCTAAAGAAATCATTTGTTCGATTTGCTCTAAGAACCACATATCGATACGTGTTAATTTTTGAATCGTTTTGATAGAGATACCTAATTTCATAGCATCATAAATCATAAACAAACGATTCCAACTCGGACGTTCTAATCCTGCTAATAATTCTGCTTGATTGGTGTTTTCTTTTCCGTCAGCGCCTAAACCGTTACGTTTAATTTCTAGCGATTGACAAGCTTTTTGTAATGCTTCTTGAAAAGAACGACCAATAGCCATAACCTCTCCAACCGATTTCATTTGGAAACCTAACTCACGATTACAGCCTTTAAATTTATCAAAGTTCCAACGAGGAATTTTTACGATGACATAATCTAAAGTTGGTTCAAAGTAAGCTGATGTTTGTTTGGTAATTTGATTTTGCAATTCATCTAATGTGTAACCAATCGCTAATTTACTGGCAATACGAGCAATTGGATAACCTGTTGCTTTACTTGCTAGTGCTGATGAACGAGATACACGTGGATTAATTTCAATGGCAATGATTTCTTCTTTTTCATCATCACTTACGGCAAACTGTACATTACAACCCCCAGAGAAATTACCGATACTACGCATCATTTTAATAGCCATGGTACGCATTTTTTGATAGGTACTATCACTTAATGTTTGCGCAGGTGCAACAGTAATACTATCTCCAGTATGCACACCCATTGGATCGAAGTTTTCAATAGAACAAATAATAGCTACGTTATCGTTTTTATCACGTAACAATTCTAATTCATACTCTTTCCACCCTAATACCGCTTTATCAATTAATACTTCGTGTATTGGCGAAGTTTGTAAGCCTCTGTTTAATAAATGATCGTAATCTTCTTTTTTATAAACTACTGAACCACCGCTTCCACCAAGGGTAAACGAAGGGCGAATTACTAACGGAAAACCAAACTCTTGTGCAATAGATTTTCCTTCCAAAAATGATTTTGCAATTTTTGAAGGTGCCATTGCAACCCCAATTTCTTCCATGCGTGCACGGAACAAATCTCTGTCTTCTGTAACTTTAATGGCGTCGATATCAACACCAATCATTTTTACTCCGTATTTTTTCCAAATCCCTAAATCATCACACTTCAATGCAAGATTTAATGCGGTTTGTCCACCCATTGTTGGCAACACGGCATCAATTTGGCGCTCTTCTAATATTTTGATAATTGATTTAACTTCTAATGGCAATAAGTAAATGTGATCAGCAGTTACTTTATCTGTCATGATGGTTGCAGGATTTGAGTTAATCAATGTAACCTCAATTCCTTCTTCACGAAGACTTTTAGCCGACTGAGAACCTGAATAATCAAACTCACACGCTTGTCCAATAATAATGGGGCCAGAACCAATAATTAAAACTGATTTTATAGATGTATCTTTCATATTTTGTAAGTAAGCTGCTCTCTTATTTTTTGATATTAAAAAACAAAAAAACAAACTTGGTAAAGATAGCGCTTTGATAGACTTTTACCGTATTAAGATATTAACATTTAATTAATAAACTGTCGTTTTATTTTAATTTGTAGTTTAGATAAGATTTTACTTTAAAAAATATATTAATTATTGTCCATTTTGTGTTAGGGTTCATATAAGCAAATGCTCAAGATGATTATGCAA
>JAEUTR010000037.1 GCA_016787365.1 Bacteroidia bacterium | reverse complement strand
TGCCGCCATGATCCACAGCATACAAAACCTCACTTGGATTACCGAAAGAATTTGGAATAGAAAACTGACCTCTGTTTTCTATAAATGCTTTTTGATACTCAAATTTTTTTAACCAAGAAGAACCCGTATTATTTTGTGCGCTTACTTTTGTGAAGATGGAAGTAGTTAAACAAATAATAAATAAAAAGAAATATCGTAAGATTGATTTCATGCGCATAATTTGACTAGCTACAAAAGTTAAAAATCCACACCTCTATTATTAGAGGGCCAGCCCCTCAATGAGTGAAAAGCCAAGTGGCTCAAAAATCGATAAATAGCAGACCGCTTTTGGGTTAAATAATACCAAGACCTAGTAGGCAGGAAAAAAGGATTAGCATGACTGCTACGATGTTTTGCACAAAATTTATTGTAATTTTTTTAAGTAATTTATTACCAAGAAATGCCCCAAGAAATGCCGAAAGTGTCGCCAAAATAAGCAGAGGATAATGACCGGTTTTTATATGAAGCATAATTTGACCGGAGTATACAGTTAGTCTGGATACATCAATTAAACAAGCTAAAACAATTCCTGTTGCAATAAATGATTCTTTCGATAAATTGGTTTTAACTAAAAACATGGTTCGTAGGGCTCCTTGATTTCCGGATAAGCCACCAAAAAAACCACTTAAAAATCCTCCAACAGGCAGGTATTTTATATCTATCTCCTGCTTTTTAAATTTTGGAATAAATTCAACCAAAGAGAAAAAGAATATAAGTATGGCAATGATTAATTTAACAGGTGAAATAATAAATGTTTTGTTTAGCAAAGTATATTCGCCAATAGGTTCAATATCGCTTATCATAGATAAAACATAAGCGCCTGCAACAGCTGCAATAACCGAAGGAATTCCGAAGTAGAGAATTACTTTTAGATTAGCACTTTTCCCTAGCAGTAATAATTTAAAAATGTTATTTAAAAAATGCACAATGGCAGTTAAAACAATAGCTATGTCTATTGGAAAAAATAAGGCAAAAACAGGAACTAAAATGGTGCCTAGCCCAAAGCCGGAAAACAAGGTTAACCCTGATCCTATAAATGAAACGATGGCTATGATAATATACTCTGTCATGGTATAAAAGCGCCTGTAAAATTAGTTAGAGGCACTTTTGATTTTCACATAAAGTTATAAAATTAATTAGTTAGGAGCTACTTATTTCACATTTAAATTATGTAACTCAAAATAAATTTAGATAATGGTTTCCCGTGTATTCCTTAATGAATAAAGAAAAATAATTAACACACACATAAACATTTAAATCTGCATCAAAAAATTAGTATTAAGAATATATTTTTTGATGCAGATAAAAAAGGAAAGGCTAAAAAAATTACATTTTATATCTTAAACTAAAAATTATATTTCTTCCGGGAGCATTAATTCCGCTGGCAAAAACTCTGTATCGATTATCTGTAATATTTTCGCAAGCAGCGTTTAAGCGTAAGTTTTTAGTAATATTTACTCCTATTCTAATATTTAAAGTAAACCATCCAGGCATGAAGCCCTTTACTTTATCTGCTGAGTAAGCGGCATTATCTTCGCCACTTGGACTATAATCACTAGATGATTTTTTACCATTATATCTCACAAAAAACTCACCATCTATATTTTTGTTTTTATAAATGATACTTGTTTGGCCAAATATTGGAGAAATATGATCTAAAGGAACAACTGTATCATTTTTTGAATCAATATATCTTCCATAAGTGTAATTTAAGACACTTTTAAATGAAATATTTGAATTAAAATCAAATTGAACACCTCCATTTAAACCATATATATAAGCTTTATCTACATTTTGTGAAGCCTGAACTTTACTTTTCGTTCCATTGTAGATGGCCGAATCACTTCCATTTAGTTTAAAATCTTTTACTACTAATGCATTAGTTAAGTTGGTGTAGTAACCAGTAATATCAAACTTATAACGGTCTTGTATCACTTTACTTAAATTTAATTCAAAATTATAAGTGTATTCAGGTTTTAATGTTGGATTAGGAACAATAACAGTGCTTCCTGCACTTTCAAACACTTTGCTCATATCATCTACATTGGGAGAGCGAAATCCTGTACTTGTTAAGATACTTACTTTATAATCGTTTTCTGATTTCCATGTAAATCCTAAATTTCCAGTCATAGCCTGATTGTTTTGTTTGGCAGTTGTAAATGGAAATTTAAAAAAGGTAGTATCTTTAAAATTACACGTTAAATTGGTGCTAGTAAAACGTAAACCGTCTGAAATAATAAAATGATTATTTACTTCCCATGCATGAGATACATAAATAGCTGATGTGGACATTTTACTTCCGCCGTCCGCATAACGAGTGTCAGCAGGTGTTTCAGCATTGGTTACAATGTCTTTAAAGTTTGCTGATGATTTTACATCATTACTGGTAACTTCTAGACCATAGCGTATTTCATGTTTTTCTTTAATTTGTTTAAAAACATCTATGTTTGCCGATAAAACAGAAACATCTTCCATTTGAGTTTTTCTACTTGTATTTTGAAATCTGCGAGTGATACGATCTTGATCAATTTTTTGATAAGCTAAAATCACTTTAAGATTATCCGAAAGAAGTGTTTTTGCATCGTAGTTTAATGTGTAGGCTAATAATAGTCTATTTTGTGGTCCATATCCATTTTCGGCAAATTTTAATTTGCCTCCCGAATAATCACCTGCTAGTCTATCATATCTTGGCACAAATGAAGAGGTGCTGTATTGAAAATTTAAATTATGAGTCAAGTGCTCTCCTGTTTTAAGATGCAAACGTTGCATGATATCTATTTGCTTATATCCGCTTCCTACTTGTAAATTGTTATTGTCATTTTTCACCATACTATCACGATCGCCAAATCGTTTTACATAATAATTTCTATCCCAAGTATTAGTATATCCATTTAATTTAGTTGATCCACTCATGATGTCACCAAAGTCTGAATAAGTAATATTAGTTAAAGAAGCAACTTTTTTCCAGCCTAAGTTAAAATCTAAATGACCTGTTTTTTCTTGGGAAGCAGAGGCATAGCGTACCATAGCATTTGCTTTCACAAACATTTTATCATCGGAACTTAATTGTGCGTTTTTTGTATAAAAATGCATCACGCCGCCTAACGCATCGCTGCCATACATGGTAGATGATGCTCCAAAAACAATTTCTGTTCTATCTAACATATTTGGATCTAAAGTCATAATATCTTGTAAATGTCCCCCACGATAAATAGCATTATTCATACGAACACCATCTACAACTAATAATACTTTATTTGCTTCAAACCCGCGCATGCTAGGGCTTCCGCCTCCAGCTTGACTTTTTTGAACAAAAAGCTGCCCAGTATTTTGCATCATATCCCCACTATTTGCTGGGTTTGAAAATTCGATATCCTTTTGTTTAATAACTTCTATGTTATATGGAACATCAATTTTAGACTCTGCCTTTCTGTTTGCTGACAAAATAATTTCATCTAAATTAACAGATTTTGCAGATAAATCAATAGATATATCAGTTGCATCAGCTAAAAATATTTTTTTAGTAGCATACCCTAATTGATACACAAATACGGAATCTCCTTTTAACAAAGTAGAAGCATTTGCTTTACCTCTTATATCAGTTTTTACTTGTATGTTATTTTTATCTTGTATTACTACGTCTTGTAGCGGTTCGCGTGATGACCTGTCACGAACGGTAATTGTTTGAGCGAATGAGGTTATACAAAGCCCGCCCAACAAAATAAGTAAATTACTTTTTTGCATAATGATTTTTTTAGATTATAACTTTATTTGATATTTATCAAATATTACATTGCGTTTTAAGACATTTAACTAAGGAGTTAAATCAAACAATTATGCAGTTAAATCTGGCGGAGGGACGTCTTGAGACAAAAAAACAGGAAAAATTTTTAAACTATATTGAGTTTGTTTTTCAATAAAAAGAAAATATTTAAATTCAAAATCAATAGTTGAATGATCAGTTAAATACTTAAGTGAAAAAAAACTTTTCAATAAATCAAAAGGATGTTTGGTTGATTTATTAGAGTGGATATCGTACATGGATGCAAATTGTTTTTTTAACTGCATTTCCTGCTCGTCAGATACAAGAATTAACTCCACGGTTAACCCATTATTTTTTATAGAAACTATATCGTATAAAATTCCCTTATGTACAACTTCTTTATTTTCATGCTCCCAGATAATAGAAGCCGAATTTGTATAGAGTTCACTAGGATTAATTTGTAGTGTTTTGTAAGGCATATTCTTTTTGTTTTGAAACATAAAAGATTTAAATGCTTTTTTATAAGATTTTAAGTAGCATTTATGCATAAAAAAACTACCTGTTGAGAAAACAGTGATGAGAATAAAAGAAAATATAATACTTGCTTTTTTCAAGAATCAGTATTAAATGAGTTGATAATCGTATTTCAAATATAACAATACTGTTAATTAAAAAACAGAGGGGGCAACACCTTTAATTACACAATTGAGGGCAGGAAAATTTATACAAAAAAGCTTTTGTATTTATGAAATTTAAGAGAACTATTGTCTAACCCAAATGCTTTTGCGTCACTTAAACGGTTACCGCACTTATTGTATGATTATTTCCCATTTATTAGTTTTAAAGTATCGGGTTTACAATCTGAATAGTACTGCAAAAATAATTCTATCTTCTGATTTTACTAAATCTGGTTTCCAGTCCACAGGCAATTGGGTGGTAGTGTAACCGGAAGGAGATGTTACGCCACCACGACCAGCAAAATAAGGAACGCTTGCTTCACGATGTACATATTCTACTCTAAAACAGATATGTTGATTGGGCATCCAATCTATGTTAGTAGAATAATCAAATCCTGAAAATTGATCACCAGGCGTTGCACTATATGGATAGGCTCCAACCGTTTGTGTTGGATTAGTACTACTAGGCAAGGGGCTTGCTTGACCCGTTGGATATAATACTAAATAACGTCCAGGATTTTGCATATAGCCCCCACCAAAAGTCCAAGCTAGTTTGTTTTTAGAAAACCAAATACGGTTATAAAACATCACACTAGCAAAATATTGCGCAGGTCCATGAAGGGAATCTCCATCATGTAATCCATTAACACCACCTCCTTTCTCAGTACCAAAATCTCCTGTTAATGAGAATGCCATTTTACTAATAAACTTTGATTTAGGACGATTAAAGTACCTTACCAATGCGCTATTATCTGAATGAAATCTTTTACGACTTGGTATTCCAGCTGCATCAGCACCATAATAATTATTGGTTAATAGTTTTATGTTTTCATTAGGGCACCAGGTAATATTGCCTCCTGCTCCGGGTTGTTTATTAAACATGCCATAGCTTTGCCAACCATTAATAATCCAAGGCTCTATTTTTAATTTTTTTGTAGCAAAAATTTGCACTCTAATGCCATTAAAAAACCAAGGTGTGTTATCGGATGTAAATGAAGCTTGATATTCCCAATTTTCAACCTGATAATAAGAATTTAAACCAATGTATGACATAAACATACCTGCATCTACATTAATACCATGTAATACATTAAAATGATAACCAGCATTGGCTTCTGCTAAATAACGATACACATCTGATAATTGGTATTGACCTTTATACACACTGTAATCATTTCTTGGCACAACAGTAGAACGAGTTCCAAATTGAGTTACAATATGTGCTCTTGCATTGTTACGATAAAAATCGCCTCCTATATGAACTGCAGATACTTGCATTTCATTATTACGCGCCAATGCTGTAGAACCTACTACTGTATTATCTATTGGCTCATTAAACGAATACGAATAATTAGCATCAACCATAACAGTTGGTGTAAAATATTTGCCAGCTAAAGTTGCACTTGAGCGTCTGTCGCCGCCGTTCCACCAAGAGCAATCCATGCCTTCTAGTGGTTCACCTTTTTGTTTACTAATTTTTGAAATTGTGTCTTCCTGAGCAAAAGAAACACAAAATAGAACTAAAAATAAGGAGCAGTATACTGATTTTTTCATGAAGCAAAATTATAGAGAAGGCTATAAATGCTATGTAAAGATTATATTGAGAAGTATAAAGATTTTATAAAGAACTACACAAAGCGGTACCCAATACCACTTTCTGTAATAATATGAAGAGGCTTATTTAAATCGTCTTCAATTTTTTTACGTAACTGGGCAATGTACACTCTTAAATATTGAGATTGATCTACATAACTAGGTCCCCAAACAGCACGCAATAAATACTGATGCGTTAATACTTTTCCTTCATTTTTAATTAAGAGTGCTAATAGATTATACTCTGTAACGGTTAATTTTATTGATTCATTATTTTTCTTTACAACACGAAGCGATAAATCAATTTCCAAATCATTACATTTTATAATTGGAGATTCCAATTCTGACACAGTACTTCTTAGTAAAGAGCGAATTCGTGCAAGCAGCTCTCCAGTTCTAAAAGGCTTAACTAAATAATCATTTGCCCCAGCATCTAATGCTTTGACTATGTCTTCTTCGCTGCTTTGAACTGATAATATAATTATAGGCTTTGTGTACCATTCTCTTAATTTTTCTAGTACTACATGTCCACTTTCATCTGGCAATCCAAGATCTAACAAAACTAAATCCGGTGGATGGTTTGCCGCCATCAATAATCCTTCTCGCGCATTAACAGCTTCCTTCACTTTATAGTCGTTACTCTCCAAAGTAATAGTTAAAAGCTTTCTTATTTGTGCTTCATCATCAATCACTAATATTTCAATGACATTATTCATGTTCTATATCATTTAAATAGGCTATTTCTGTTGGTATTTCAACGATAAATTTAGCTCCTCCATCTTTTCTGTTTTCTAAAATAATATTTCCGTTCATGGATTCTACAAATCCTTTTACAATAGACAACCCTAAGCCTGTTCCACCTGTCTTCGAATTTTTCAATCTATAAAATTTGTCAAACACATGGCTAATTTCATTTTCCGGAAAGCCTGGTCCGTTGTCTTCAACTGTAATCAACAATTTCTTTTCTTTACTGATAATAGCTGTAACATTAATGGTTCCATTTTCGGTCATATAAATAGCTGCATTATGAACCAGATTTAATAAAATCTGTTCTAACAATCCATAATCCAATTTTACCAGAGGGATATTTTCAGCAATTTTTATATCAATTTGTTTACGATGTAAATTCTCTTGCAATTGATTAACCACATCATATACTAATTCATTCACGTCACACCAATCTGTTTTTGGTTTTAGAAAGCCTGATTCCAATCTAGACATATTTAATAAATTACCTACTTGTCTG
>JAEUTR010000606.1 GCA_016787365.1 Bacteroidia bacterium | reverse complement strand
TACCTCTTTTACATCACTTTCATCTAAACGCGAAAAATTTTTCAACCCCGAAACAATCTCTGCTGTTCGTTTTGCTCCATCTTCTATTCCCATCAAAAGAGATTCCATTTCTTTTTTTAAATAGTCTATGTCTATTTGTTTTCTGAATTTTTCAATTTCCACAAAATCATTTGTTGTAATTTTATCCGGAGTCAATGTTTCGTATTTTTTCACTAATGCCAACACATCTTCAATATCCATTTTTAAAGGCTTTACATTAGCACTTACAAAATTAATCGGATTATTTATTTCATGGGCAATACCGGCTGTTAACTGACCTAAAGATGCCATTTTTTCAGCATTTACCAATTGAGCCTGAGTATCTTTTAAATCAGATAATGTTGCATTTAACTCTTCATTAGTAGATTCTAACTTAATAGTTCGTTCATGTACTTTTTGTTCTAATATAATGTTTTGTTCAGTAATTAATTTTTCATTTTCTTGCAAAGCCAATAATGCAGTGGCTTGAGATTCTTCTTTTTCTTTTTTAAGAATATTTATCCTATCAGCCAAAGCAAAAGAAAGTAAAATTGCTTCGATTGCCGAACCCGCAGGCATGGTATAAATAGTTAAATTATTATATGGTAGTATGCCTAAATCTTTCATTGCATAAATAAAGACTCCTACCAAAAAAATCGTCCATGCTAATAAAAAAAATCTAGCAGAACTTGATCCTTTTTTAGCTATTTTGAATGCTACAAAAATCATATAAAATGATAAAAACATCGCACATAATTGAATCACATTATATAATTCATCGCCAAAATTTAAAAAATCAAGTACTATATATGATATGTATATCAAGTTAAGTATAAAAAAACCCTTATGAAGAAAAGGAGTGTGAATTTTTGTTTGCAAAAAAACCTTTATAAATTCAATAGCTGAAATTCCAACTAAAGCACTCAATAAATAAACACTATGAAAAGCAAGCCAGGTAGAATTAGGCCAAAAAAATTGAAATGCATAACCTAATAAACTTAACTGTACCAACCCTACTATCAATATATAACCTACATAATAAAGATAAACTTTATCTCGTACCGCATAAAAAATAAAGAGATTATAAAAAAACATTATTAAAATAATTCCACAATAAATTCCAATAAAAAAATTTTCAATTTTTATTTCTTCTAAAACTTTGTTTGGTGCGCCAATAGAAATTGGTACCATTATTTGACCTCCACTTTTTATTTTCAAAAAATAGGTAACCGTTTTATTTAAGGGAACAGTAATGTCAAAAACATACCCAGGATTCTGGTAATTCCTTTGAAAAAAAGGTTTATTTTTACCCATTTTAGTATACGAACATTTAAAATCATGAGATATTTCATACAATTCAACCTCATCTAAATTTGGATATGCTAACATCAAAAGTAATTTTTTTTCCTCGGTAGTGTTTTTTACTTGAAACTTCAACCAAAATGCCGACTTAGAAATGCCGAAATTTGGAATTTCATTATTGTTTATAACAAAAGATTTAGAAAATACAACCGTTTTAATTGTCATAATATTTTCTTTATCCTCAAGAATCTCAAAATTACTACTTCGAATATTAATTACTTCGCTCTTATTACTAAGTAAAACAGGCGTAACTGAAAATATTTTAATTTGTAAAAAGAATAGTATAAGTAGATTTAAATATTTCGTCATTTTATTTTTGCATTATAAATTAAGTCATCTACATCTTTTACAATAAGATCATAGTCTATTTCTACATCTCCCTTTGTTCCATTCTCAATTCTAATTTGACATGGTTCTTTTCTTAAATCAAGAATAATATTTTTATCATAAAAGTTAGCCGTACTAAGTGTTTCTGCGTTTAAAATTCCCAACGCTCTCGTAATATATCTTTCATCAGGATAAAAAAATTCTCCATTATTACCTAATGTTTTATCAATTTCAAATCCAACATCTGAAAACATTTTTAACGTATACTCCGCACATATCCCAATTAAGGTTCTAAATTTAAGTTGATTAATAATCGAAATAGCAGCTCTCGTTAAAAAGAAGCTAATTCCAACTCCTTTAACTTCCTTCGAGTTCCACAAACCACATAGTTCTCCTACGCCTCCTTCAATTCCATATTTTTCAACAACACTATAAATTCTTTTATCCAATTTTCCAATAGCATCTTCTATAGGTAATGGAATATTTCCTTTTGCAACTTCTACTCTTATTCCTCCAACCATTTCTCCCGTTGATTCCATCTCTGCAACAATTACATAAGCAGAAGGATTAAGTGTCCAAGACTGATTATATGAAGTTATTTTCATAACATTATAATCAATCAGTACTTGCATGTGTCCCTTTAAATATTCTTGACATTTATCAACTTCATTAACTGCTCTAAAAGCTCTAATCTTAATCATTCTTTAGTACTAAATAATTTTAAAAACTTGATCGATAGGATATCTCACTGATCTTGATTTTGGTGAATCTGCAATGAAAAATCTAAATAATATAACTTCACCCACAGACTCGTTTATTGAAAATATTTTTTCGAATTTTTTTCTTGCTTCATGAATTTCATTTCTCATCTTTTCAGGAAAAAGATTCTTATCTCCATAATTAAAAGTATTAAATATTAACGTAGACAATGATGCAGGATGAACGCTTATTTGATCCTTATTTGCCTGTAACCAAATTCTTTGAAATGCTCTGCCCCCTTCATAAAAATTATTACAATCAAATTTAGGCATAGTTAAAAGTCCAACTGCTGTTGAAGCAGAAATACTCTTTTTTTGTATTTTTTCTATTGCTCCGCCTAAACTCCAATCATTTAAATGTTGAACAACATTCCAATCTTTTATAACCTGCCAACCAGCTAATTCTGTGGGAGTCAAATCGACCGTTCCTAGAAGATCAACTCCATTTTTATAGAATTCTGCTTCTTCTGGTGTCCATCTAATTTCTGCTAAAAAA
>JAEUTR010000603.1 GCA_016787365.1 Bacteroidia bacterium | reverse complement strand
TTTTTTAGCATGTTAATTTAAATAATGAATTGTATAAATATAAAAAATCCCTTTAAGAACTACTTAAAGGGATTTTTGTATTAATTAATGATGATTAATCTCTTTTCTTTAACCACGCAGTTACAGCAGGTGCTAGTTCTTTTTGAGATTTACTACCCACAAAAACACCAATATGTCCACCTTTAAAACTATATAATTCTTTGTCTTTACTACCTACAAGATCGTTTAAAGGAATAGTTGCCGCTGGAGGCACTAAATGGTCTTCGGTAGCATATATATTAAGCAAATTGGAAGTCAAGTTTTTTAAATTTACTTTTTTACCTCCAACTTCTAACTCACCTTTTGCCAATTTATTTTCCTGATATAAATCTTTCATAAACTCCTTAAAACATTGCCCTGCCTGATCTGGACTTTCACTTATCCATTTTTCCATACGCAAAAAGTTCATCAACTTATCTTTGTCATCTAATGAATTAGTTAAGGTTTGTTGTTTTTGTAATTTCATCATTGGCTTCAACATATCAAAACCTTGATTTAAAAAATCGCCTGGAATCAATCCGCCAAACCCTTCAACAATTTTATCAAAATCCATATCCTTGCTCCAACGGAACAATAATCCATCATTCGTACTAAAATCAATAGGCGTAACATGTGTTACCAAATTTTTTATCTTGTTTGGATATAATGCACTATAAATAACGCTCAATGTTCCTCCCTGGCAAATACTTAAAATATTTATTTTTTCAACTCTGTTTTTTTTGCGAACAAAATCAACACAATTATTAATATAAGTATTAACATAATCGTCCATACTTAAATATTTATCCATTTTTGTTGGATTACCCCAATCAATTAAGTATACATCTAATCCGGCGGCTAATAAGTTTTTGATATAACTTCTATCTGGTTGTATATCCAACATTTTATAGGTATTAACCAATGCATAAACCACTAATACCGGCGTTTTATAAGTAGGTTCAGTTTCTCTATCGTATCTATATAAAGTAAGTTTATCTTCTGTATATACAGCTGTTTTTGCAGAAGTTGCAATATCTACTTCTTTTATTTGATTAAATGTTTCGTAGCTCTTTAACATTTTAGAGCTAAAGTTTTGCATTTCTTCTACTATTTTAGTTTCCATGGGGCTTAAATTATAATGGTGTTAAGATACAATGTTTTATGTTTTATAAAAAATAAAAATACAAAAAAGGCTGCCCACAAACACATTGGCAGCCCTCTTATTATTGTGCTATGAACACAAAAGGAATTATTTCTTTTTAGCTTTTGCTGCTGTACCTTCTTCAAATAATTCTACTGAAGCTGCATTTTGCATTGCTAATTTAGTTTGTAAATCTTTCACTGTTTTTTTAAGATCGTGAATGGTTTTGTAAACCTCTTCCATTTCGCTCTTAAATGCAATCGGGTATTGCTCAAAAACATTTTCAAATTGCTTTTCAAAATGTTTTTTCACGTCCATGCTTAAATTTAAGGCTTCTGCTTTTACTTTGCTAAATTCATCAGTAGCAAATAATTCAGAAAACATTTTCTCGTTAGTTTTTACCCACTCGTTATATAATTCAGTTGCAGTTGGCATAGTAAAATTACCAGCCTGAACATCTTTATATTTTTCCTGAGTTTCTTTAGCTAATGCCTCCATAGAAGCCTGCATTGTTTTATACAAGTGAGATTGTAATTCAGATTGCTTAATGCTATATTCTGTTACTTTATCTAATAAAGCAATAGTAGCTTCAACATTTTCTTTTTCTTTACCAGGATTAGCTAATTTTAATAATGGTTCAAATGTTTTTCCAAATACATTGTTCATTTTAGCATATAAATCCTTCATATGTTCAGAATCACCTGAAAATAATTCAGGGAATTGAGTAGACATATTTTTCATTTGCTCATAATATTCTTTTCCTAAGCCGTTTTGGTTAACAAAGAAATTATGCATTTGTTTTGTAGCTCCGTCAAAAACATCTTTTAAACTTGCATTATTAAAAAATGAGCCGAAAACCTGCTCAGTCATTTTTTTATAATTTTCTGTTGAATAAATATTTTTCCAAGTATCAATACTGAAGTCAGAATTTTTAAGAGCATTCATCATTGGCTGAAACATCTCCTGAACCTTCATATACATTTGTCCACCTTCGTACATGTTTTTAAACATGTCTGCATTAAACGGATTTTTAATTCCTTTAGAAAAAGTTTCGTAAGAAGTATTCATCGTATTCATCCAGCTGTTGTAGATGTTAGTCCAAGCATTATTCATAGTAGAAAAGCTACTGTTGTAATCGTTAGCATTTTTACCATAATTAATCATTGAGTTATAAATGCTTTGATTAAAATCAGTCATTTGTTTTAAACCTGTCATTTGCTGGTTATACCAGTTTTTTAAAAACTCTTCAGGTTTTGAATTATCATTCATAAAAGGATTAGTAAAGGGATTTGCTCCATTTACATTCATACCGCTAAACATTGCAGCTTGTTTTTCCATCATATCTTTATAGATAGATTGACTTTCTGCAACTACATTACCACTAGCAAATGCCGATTGAAATTTCTTAGCAGAATCCATCCAAGTGTTCATGGCGTTAGCTTGAGCATCCATCATGTTGTCAATAATTGGGTTGTTTGTTTTCATTTTTTGAGCTTATTTGATATATATAATTTAGTAAATTCGTCTTATTAATTGAAAATCAGTGATTTAAACCCTATTTTTCAATTCCGGTGCAAATGTCGACATTTTTTCCTATACATGTCAAGTAAATTCGTATTAATTTTGTGTTAAATTGTCGTAAAAATTATTTACTTGGTCTAAATCGAAATAAGTTTGCAAAAACTTGACATTTTGGATTTTTTTTTTGAAAATTACCTAAAACAAACATTTTATGATAGAAACCGGACAAACCTATTCTCATGATTTTAAATTTACACAGGACGAAGTAAATCGTTTTGCGGAAGTAACAGGCGATAAGAACCCCGTACACACTGATGCTGATTTTGCAGCAAAAACTATGTTTAAAAAACCAATTATGCACGGAATGCTTGGTGCAGCCTTATTTAGCAAAGTATTTGGTGTTTTATTTCCAGGCGAAGGAACAATTTATTTAAAACAATCACTTAGTTTTTTAAAACCAATGTATGTTGAAGTGGATTATGAAGCCGTTTTTACCGTAAGAGAAGTCTTAAAAGATAAACACCGCGCAGTGATTGAGACACTGATTAAAGATAAAACAACAGGTAACGTTTGCACGAGCGGAGAAGCTACCGTTATGAATGTAGATAAAATTTAATTTTTATTTTTATTTTCATTTTCCCTTAACCTTTATCCTGTTTTTACCGTACAACAAAGTAGTTAATTATTCATTTAAAAATAAAATTATTAATTATGGGTACATCAAATAAGAGAACAGTATTGGTTACAGGTGCTACGGGTGGTTTAGGAACTGCAATGTGTAAAGAGTTATACAAAGATGGTTACACGGTTGTAGGAAATTATCACACTAAAGAAAAAGCCGATAAATGGATGGATCAAATGAAAAGCGAAGGCTTTCCTATTGAACTGTTTTATGGAGATGTAAGTGATTTTGAAAGCACCGGTAAAATGATTACCGAAATCGAAGCTAAATACGGACATATTGATACATTGGTTAATAATGCAGGTATTACTCGCGACGGACGTTTAATAAATATGAAACCGGAAGACTGGCATGCCGTTATTAATACAAATCTTAATTCTGTCTTTAATTGTACCCGTCAGGTAATTCAAGGCATGATTGATCGTAATTTTGGACGCATCATCAATATTTCATCTGTTAACGGACAACGTGGGCAATTTGGTCAAACAAATTATTCTGCTGCAAAAGCCGGTATGCATGGTTTTACTAAATCATTATCAATGGAAGTTGCTAAATACGGAGTTACAGTTAATACTATTTCGCCGGGATATATTGGTACTGATATGGTTATGGCTGTTCCCGAAAAAGTTTTAAATCAAATTGTAGCACAGGTTCCAATGGGGAGACTTGGCGGAACTCATGAAGTAGCACATTTAGTGTCGTTTTTAGCAAGCGAAGCCACAAGTTTTATTACCGGAGCTAATTACAGCATTAATGGTGGACAACACGTTTACTAATTTTTAATTTTCAAAAAGCAGAAAGCGCTGGTAAAAAGTATTTACCAGCGCTTTTTTTAGTTTAAGGCAATATAAATATCTACTTCTGTATTTTCTGGGTCTTGTGATTTGGAATTGTATACTTCAAAATCTGATGTAAAAGAACGGTTGATAGTTAAATTCCAAATTTTTTGCCACTCTTTAAATACAAACCCTTCAGCTATTTTTCCTTTTGCAGAAAAAACCTTATAGTTTGTAGAATCAATAATTTTTGCCACTAAACCTTCGGGTACAGGTTCTGATAATTTTACTTTATAGCCCAAAATAGTTGTGTAAGGTGTTGTGTGATCTTTTTCGTAGTGTGTGTATAAACAATAAAGGTCTTCACTTTCTTTATGAGGAATTTTTTCTGAAATATTTTCAATAAAAAATTTATTCCATAAAAACGGAATGTCTTTTGTCGCTTGTCCATTTTCATTAGTAGTTCTCACCGAAATACCAATAACTTTAAAAGATTCTAATTGTGTTATCATAAATTATTACTATTAAAATGCTTCATCTGCACTTGGTCCATAAACTCCCGGAATTGGAATGTTTAATAATCTTAAATAAACTCCTAATTGGGCTCTGTGATGAACTATTTGGCAATATGCATGGCGAATAGTATCCAGTTTAGATTGTTGCATATACACAATATCGCCATTACGTAATGTCCAAGTTTCAACTAAAATAGCATCCTTGCTGTTTAATAAATGTTGTTTAGCTTCTGCTGCATTTTTTTCATAGTATTTCACTAATTCTTCGCCACCATCACAATTTGTTGGATTATATGGTGATGTTACAAAGTCTAATTCATCGGTGGTTAAACCTAAAGTAATCCAGGTTGGCAAATCAGCTAAATGAATAGCTAAATCCTTCAACTTCATACTCTTTTCATGCGGTTTCCAATCAGCTTTGTCGGCAGGTACCAAGGCCAGCATTTTTTTTGTTCCAATACTTTCGTGTTCCAATTCGTTTAGGAACGATTCCATAAATGTAATCATACGTTTAAATTTTAAGTTTATGATACAAAGAAAATTCGGGCAAGTGACAACCCTATGTCAGTAGAAAAAAATAAAAATTAGTTTGTCACCCTAAGCTTAGTTAAAGGGTTTGTTTATTGAGCTTCGACAAAGTTCAACCTTACAGAGACAAGTTATTTACTGCTTTTTAGCAATAGTAGTGGCTATTTTTTTAATGTGTTGCTTTAAATTATCAGGGCTTACAATTTCTGCATTATCACCAAACATCATATACCATCTGGCAAATCCCTCAACCGAACAGGTTAAAAAAGTCATTTCTATTTTCCCTTTTACTTCGCGTTGCGAAACAAACCCATTGTAGTATTTTTGTTCACCAAAATATTTAACGATTTCCTTATTTACAAGTATCACAATACTATGTAATTCTTTTTCCTGAGCAATTTGTTTTAAAAAGCTTTTTAACGAAGGATGTTGCTTTTTAAAAGGTAATGGTGTAGATGTAATTTGACTGATTCTATCTATTCTAAAATCTCTGTAATCATTTCTTAATTGACAGAAGGCCAATACATGCCAATTTGAACCCAAATAAAATATACCAACCGGTTCAATATTTCTGGATGTATTTTCCTGGCTATGATTGGCAAAATAATTAATCGTTAAAACGTGTTTTCCGGAAATACTTTTTAAAATGGATTGTAACGAATTATGCGCATTTCGCTCTTTGGGGATATATGGGTTGTCCAATACCTCAATATGATTATCCATCGTCTCTAAATAATCTTTTTCGGATGAACGTAGCACTGCTTTTATTTTATACATCGCCGATTTATAGCTTTCATCCGTAGAAGCATCTGTTAATTTTTCAACCAGTTTTTCGGCAGTTAAAAAAGCCGTGGCTTCTTCTAATGTAAACATAACAGGAGGTAAACGGTATCCATCCATTATGGAGTATCCAATACCGGTTTCTCCAACTAATGGTATGCCCGCTTCTTCCAATGTTCTGATGTCTCTATAAACAGTGCGTAAACTTACATTAAATCGTTCGGCAATGTCCTGAGCTTTCACTATCCTTTTTGATTGGAGTTGAATAAGAATAGCTGTTATGCGATCAAGACGATTCATAAAGTTTGGATTAGTAAAACTGCAAATATACTAAAACATTATTTTTCTTCCGGGGATGGCAGTTTCATAATTTTTATGACTTCCTGATTTTATATCTTCTTTAAATACATTAGACATATACTAAATTTAGTTATAGCGATTAATGTCTCAAATTAATTTAAATATTGATTTTGGGGATGTTTCGCTATAGATGATCTGGACGCGAAAATTAAAGCCTGTATGGTTAAACCTATAATAATTACCAATGCCCAATCAAACTGATTTAATAAAGCAGAAAAAGAAACAATTTTTTGAGAAGCTTCATTTAATTTTTTTCCTCTTGCTAATTGTATGGCAGATAATTTATCTAATTGTTCTATCGAAAGATTCAATAATTTGTATTGCTGTTTGAGTAAATTATTTTTTACATCTTTATTATTTGAGGCGATATACTTTTGTTCTAAATTTAACATTAGTAAAATATTATTTTTGAACCCATGAAAAAGAATATTTTCGTCATCTGTCAATTTTGTTTTTTCATACTTATTCAATAATAATGAAATTCTCAATCCATAATCACTAAAAAGGGCATGGATTTCATTATCACTTATAGGATGATGAGCCAAAGAGTATTTTCTTTTGTGCAATATTCCTGATAATTTATAAATATAATCTTGTGCAATTAATCTATCAGAATATACTTCCGAAAAAGAATTACCCATTTGAATAATATTATTAGTATAGGTATGAGAACAAAATATTTCAAGCAGTATAACGGCTAATAATAGTAAGGCAATTTTTCCTTTTTGGCGAATATGGAATAACAGATTCATGAAATTAATAATTAATCACTTTAATGATTTTTAAATTCTTGAATCCTGAAGGCATTTTCCATATAAAATTATCGGATTCTTTAAATCC
>JAEUTR010000594.1 GCA_016787365.1 Bacteroidia bacterium | reverse complement strand
AGTACGGTTATTAATGGAATTAATTGTGAAGCTAACGGTTACACAGATTCTACTGCTAGTAATTATATAAACATCAATTTGAATGCTGCTAATACCTATACATTATTAATAAATACAACCACTGATGGAACGTATGGAAATGCAGCAATGGGAGCATGGATCGATTATAATCAAAATGCTATTTTTGATTCTCAAGAGTTTATTTCGTTAGGACATGGAACTGCAAGTACCTACTCGACTCCGTTTACCGTTCCATTAGTAACTCCAAGTGGAACAGTTAGAATGCGTTTAAAATTAGATAACAATAATGCCGGTTCCTGGACGACACTTGACCCATGTAATAACAATAATGGTTCTTCGTATGGACAAATCATTGATTTTAAAGTTAATATTACTGCGGCACCTGCATGTTCTGCTGCTCCTAACTTAGGAAACGCCGTATCTTCTTTAGGCTCTGTTTGTTCTTTTGATGAGTATACCCTTAATTTAACAGGTAACGATCAGGTAAGTGGTTTAAGCTATCAATGGCAATCATCCCCTAATGGTTCCACATGGACAAATTTAGGTTCTGCTCAAAACACAATATTATATACTGCCAACTCACAAACGGCAACAACGCATTTCCGTTGTGTTGCAACTTGTACAAATGGTGGAGCAATAGGAACTTCAAATCCTGTAATTGTTAATCAAAATTTACCTACAGCTTGCTATTGTATTCCTGAACTTTCAAATTGTTCTACTGCCTATTTTTCTAATGTTATAATTGAAACATTAAATGATAATCCTACTTGTAATTCAGGTGTTAACGGGTATTTAGATAATACGGTTGCTGTTCCGTCTATTAGTGTATCCGCTAACCAGTCATATACGATATCTACCACTACAAGTTCTCAGGGACCACCAACATACACAGGTGTTTGGGTAGATTATGATCATAACGGAATATTTGCCCCTAACGAATATAGCTATATTGGATTCAGTAATGATGCTACCGCATTAACGGGGACTATTAATATACCATACACGGCAATAGGTGGCGACACCAGAATGCGACTTAAAATGGACGCTACTTATGGTTCATTTAGTGGAATTGATCCATGTTATACAAATGACTATGATGGTCAAACAATAGATTATTTATTAAATATTACTCCTGTTACTCCTTGTACTGGAATGCCAAACGCAGGAGATGCTATTTCTTCTTATACATCTTCATGTGAAAACAGACCATTTACATTAGATTTAGTAAACAATGATGTAGTTAGTAATATTTGGTATCAATGGCAACAATCTACGGACGGAACAAACTGGGCAAACATAGGAACATCTCAGTCATCTATACCTTATACCGTTTCCAGCCAAAGTATTACAACTTATTATAGATGTGAATTAACATGCGCTTCTTCATCTTCTATTTCAACATCTTCAACGTTTACAATGACTCAAAAACCAACAACAGAATGCTATTGTATACCTCCTCCATCAAATTGTAATAACTCAGATGTTATCAATACGGTAGTTTTTTCTAATTTAACTAATACATCTACATGTAGTACTGACGGTTATGAAGATTATACGCTTAACGGAAGCATAATCACTCCTACTGTAAATGCTAATCAGTCATATCCAATTAATGTTACGGTTGGAAGAGAATATTATGAATATGTTACTGTGTGGGTTGATTTTGATAAAAACGGGAATTTTGAAGCAGATGAATATACAAATATTGGAGCTCCGGCAGGAAGTGGTAATTTTACTGCTACAGGATCTATTCTAATCCCGTCTAATGCAACCCTTGGAACTACAAGAATGAGAATCAGAACAAATTACAACAGCCCTTTTTATGATTACGAAGCCTGTGAAGGTAGTAATGGTAATGAAGAATTAAGGGGGCCATCTCAAGGTAGTGGAGAAACAGAAGATTATTCAATTACCATTCTTCCTCCTGACTGTAGTACAATAAATTTTCCGCCTTCAGTGTCACTATCAGGAGTTTTGGATATTTGTCCGGGAGGCTCAACAACTTTGGATATAGCTACTTCTATTCCATTAGCAACAGGTATAACTTATCAATGGAAAGCATTTGACGGAAGTTCCTATGTTGATGAAGGCAGCGCAACACCTTCCTCTAGTATTATTGTCACCCCAGGATCTAATACTCTTTATTATTGCGAAATATTCTGTAATGCAACTTCTACTAGGATTTCAGACACTGTAACTGTTAAATTAAATCCTGTAACTACGGCACTTACTTTTACCAATGCCTCATGTTCAGGATTATGTGATGGATCTATTCAATTAAATGCTACTTCTTCAGGTGGATTATTAACTTACTCATGGAGTCCTTCGTTACCGAATGCGGATCAGGTAATTACTTTATGTGCAGGTACATATAGTGTAATTGTTTCTAATACTGTAGGATGTACGGCCACAGAAACCGTTTCAATTACTGAACCAACACCATTAACGGCATCACTTACAACCACTGATGTTACATGTAACGGATTAAACAACGGTAGCATTTCTGTAGTAGCTAACGGAGGTACACCTGCTTATACTTATTCTTGGGCTCCTACTTTTGGAAATTCTTCTACGATAAATGGTTTAAGCGCAGGAACATATACTTGTATGATTTATGATATTAATGGCTGCTTTATTAATGAATATGCTACGGTAAATGAGCCCGGTGCTATTACAGCTACTATAGCCGGATTTAGCTCTACAATATGTGAGCAATTAAATGATACACTTAAATCTACTATAGTTGGTGGAATAGCTCCATATACTTATTCATGGAATCAGCTTCCTGGAAGTATAGTTTCCACTGATCCTATTTATAGTTATTCAACAAGTGTTGGTACTTTTTCATACAACTTAACAATAACTGATAATACAGGGTGTTCGGCAAATAGTAATACATTAGTTATTACGGTTAATCCTTCAAGTAATATTTCAGGACTTGTAACCACAAATACTACTACTCCGGTTGCGGGAAGAGTTGTTTTATTCCAGTACCTTCCGTTTTATACAAAATTCGATTCTGTTGCCGGGCAAAATATTGATCCGTCTGGAAATTACAATTTTGTGTCTTTCAAAGCCGGAATTTATATTGTAAAAGCAATTCCATCTGCTGGCAATCTTCAAATTGCTTACGGAGATTCTGCTGTAAACTGGAAAACAGCTAAACAAATACTTCACGGTTGTTCTACAAATGATGTACAGAATATTGAAGTGAAAGCTCTTTCTTCATTTACAACAACAGGTTCAGGTACATTAAGTGGCAAAATAACAAAGGCACTTGGATTTGATCAAAGACCAGGAAGCAGCTTTAAACCATCTGCTCCGGGAGACCCAATTGGAGGTATCGTAGTTAAAGGAGGTAAAAATCCTGGTGGACAAATGTTTGTTCAAACAGTTACTGAACCTGTAGGTGGTACATATACATTAACAGGTCTTCCTATAAATGAAGCGGGTGAATCGTATTTTATTTTGGTTGATATTCCGGGATTAGATACCAATAATACTTATCACAGAATAATTGATATAACCAATAATGAATATAATAATTTGGATTTTACAGTGGATTCAGCTAAAATTAATCCGGTAAATGAACCTTTTGTTAGTGTTAGCGTAAATGATATCAGTGCAAAATTAAATCAGATAAAAGTGTTCCCTAATCCGGCTACTAATAAAGTAATTATTCAATATAACTTAGCTATAAATTCGGCGGTTAAAATTGAGTTATTTGATATATTAGGAAAATCTGTAAAAACAATTTTACCATTAACCAATCAGATAAATACAAATTATTCTTACACAGTTCTTCTAGATGATTTGACTTCGGGAATGTACTTTATGAAACTGAATATAAATAATTCAGAAAGTACTATTAAGCTGATAATAAACAATTAGCTTTTTATGTAAAGGATCTCCTCCTAAATTATAATATTCAGGAGGAGATTCTTTTATATCATAGCCTCACACATAAATAACATAACCCCACAAAATGAAAAAAACAGCACTCTCTGTATTTCTAACTATTTTATTATTTGAATTAAACGCACAAACAAAAACAGTTTGTTTTAACACAACCAATACATCCACTCTGACCGGAAGTCCGAATGGAATTGTCTCAGGTGATTTTAATAGGGATGGAAAAATGGATATGGCAACGAGCAATGGTGTGTCTAACAATGTGTCTATATTTATAGGTGATGGAACTGGAAATCTTAATAATACAGGAAACTATCCTGTAGGAGTTAATCCTTATGCCATAATTGTTGTAGATGTAAATAATGATACCATTCCCGATTTAATAACATCAAATCATAACTCAAATAATGTATCTGTACTTATCGGAAACGGTACCGGTTCTTTTGCTACCGCTGTTAATTACACCACAACTGCTGGTCCTACAGCAATTACTAGCTCTGATTTTAATAAGGATGGATTTATGGACTTAGCTTTGTCAAATGATGGCGGTTCAAATAATATTTCTATTTTATTTGGGTCGGT
>JAEUTR010000525.1 GCA_016787365.1 Bacteroidia bacterium | reverse complement strand
AAAGTTATGATTGCTCCTATAACTGTTATAGTGGCTCCAAATTTTGTTTGACCTGTAAATTTAAACCAAATAGATAAATTCCAATAAATACCTACACACAAATTAGCTAATAATAAAATAGGTACTATTCTTAATCCTGATCTATAATTTTCGCTCACTACTTTTTGCAACCATGGTAAATTCATCATGGTGCCTAAAAACAAAAACAAACAAAACAATACATAGTACTTCATCACCATCGCATTTAATTTTTTTGAATCTTGATGTTTAGCATGATTAAAAAAGAAAGGTTCTGCTGCATATTTAAAAGCTGTTGTAAAAATGGTCATAAACATAGCTATACGATAGCATTGTCCGTAAATACCTACTTGTGTTTTAGCTATATCTTTAGGCAATAAATGTTCTAAAATAAAACGATCAAAAGTTTCGTTAATCATTCCTGCAAATCCTAATATTAATAAGGGCCAGGCATAACTCAACATTTGTTTCCATAAATCTTTATCAAACACGTAGTGTACGCCAATAAACTCTTTTGCCAAAAACAACAAACTCACTATATTGGCTAATAATCCAGCTAAAAACATATAGCCCACTCCCACTTCTGGATTATAAAATTTTCCAAAAACAGAATCTGGCTCATTAAAATACGCTGGCTTACAGATATTAAAATAAAAGATACAGATTATGATAAACACAAATACATTTAATAGTTTAAGTGCGCCAAACCGTTTAGCCTGGTTATTCAATCGCATTCGTGCAAAAGGAATTGCCATCATTGCATCCGTAGCAACAATTAATACACACCAAATAATATAGTTAATATGCTCTGGTTCGTTCATAAAATCTGCAAGAGAGCCTGAAAACAAAATAAACAATAACGATAATCCGACAGTACTTACAAAAATTGATATTACTGCTGTTGTGTATACACGCTCTTTATCATCAGTTTTATTAGAGAAATGGAAAAAAGCTGTTTCTAGTCCATACGTAAATAAAATATTTAAAAAACTGATACAAGAATAAAACACAATGTTAGCAGATAACTCGGCTGGTTGTTTAAAAATGTAAGTTAATACAAACGAATACAAAAAAGTAATCACTCGAGGAAGAACACTTCCTAAACCATAAACGGCTGTTTGCGATGCAAGTTTTTTAAGAGGGTTTGACACTTTTTTGTATTAAAGAACTAAAAATAGGACTTTATTGTATTACGCCCATAAGTGATTTTTGAAGATATTAACCTTTAAAAGTTACTAGCCCGATTTCATTTTTTCAATCAACTTGGTGGTTGAGAAGCCATCCACTAACTGAATAGTAATTACTTTGCCTCCTTTTGCAGTAACTACATCATAACCTACAATGTCTTCCGCTTTATAATCATTGCCTTTTACCAATATATCAGGCTGAACAAAAGTAATCAATTCCAAAGGCGTATCCTCATCAAACAACACGATAGCATCTATACACTCTAAACCAGCTAATATAGTAGCTCTGGTATCTTCTGAATTTATGGGTCTTTCGGGTGATTTGCCTAAACGTTTTACCGAAGCATCCGTATTTAATCCCAAAATTAATTTGTCGCCTAAATCTCTGGCATGGCATAAATACTCTACATGACCACGGTGTAAAATATCAAAACACCCATTTGTAAACACAATTTGTTTGTTTTGTGCATTCCACTCCAATAAAAGATTCTGTAACTTATCTTTTGAAACTAACTTTTCAGATAATTTTTTATGAAACGACATTTGCTTTTGATTTATTAATTATTGGAAGAAGAATTAAGCTTACCAATCCTAAAATGACAATCAAAATAAATTGAGATGTCCATGCCATCCATGGGAACGAAAAAGCAGCAATTTGTTCTACTCCATAATACAACAATAAAGCGGTAATAATAGCCGGATAAGCACCTAATCCTCCGGGAGAAAAAACTACTCCAAAGGTGCCAAACAGTAATAATACCAAACATTCTGATTGGCCCAAATGTGAAGTTCCTGTAAATGCAAAAAAACACACATACAAACTATAAAAATAGGAAGCCCAAATAGCAAGGCTTAAAAATACAAACTGAAATTTTTTATTTATATCTTTTACAGAGCCTAACCCTTTACCAAATCCTTTAACAACATTTCCTAATTTTCCTTTCAGTAGGCCTGATATTTTTTTACGAATTAAAAACAAACCTATAGCCCCTACAAGCAATATGCTTATCAGGATAATAAATTTTGTAGGATGTTCCGAAATGCCTTTAAATTTAAGTATCATAGGATTATAAATATAAGTTGCGGTCAAATCCTTTAACTGAGCAAACTGAGCAAAAAGAGTCAAAAAAAAGATAGCCATCAGGATAAGCATATCTACAATACGTTCAGTAATTACCGTTCCTAAGGCCACTTCAAAAGGAACATCGTCATATTTTGTTACTAAAGTACATCGTGTGATTTCTCCCATACGAGGCAACCCATAGTTAGCAAAATAACCTACCAAAACAGCGCATAAGGCATTTGCAGGTTTAACTGAATAACCAGCGGGTTTCAACAAATAATTCCAACGGAAAGCTCTCAGAAAATGGCTCAGAATCAAAATTAACATAGACATTCCTACCCAAAAATAATTGGCAGTAGTAAACGAATCCATAATTTTTTCTTTTTCTGTCCAAACTGAACGAAAAGATAGCCATACCAATAAAATGCCCACACCAAGTAATACAACAAACTGAATGATGGATTTGGTGCTTTTGTTCATGCTAATTACTTTAAACGATTAGTTTTTGTATCTGGAAAAACCACCCAGGGCTTAAATGTTTTAGCAATCTCAAAATCCATAGAGGCATATGAAATAACAATCACCACATCTCCTAAACTCACTAATTTTGCAGCTGGACCATTTAAACAAATTACACCACTTCCACGCTCTCCCTTAATAACATAGGTAATAAAACGTTGCCCGTTATTTTTATTTAAAATATGAACTTGTTCGTTCTCAATAAGATTAGCTGCATCCATTAAATCCTCATCAATGGTAATACTGCCTATATAATCTAACTCTGCCTGTGTAACAGTTACACAGTGCAATTTAGATTTCATTACTTGAATTTGCATCATGGCGCAAATGTACTAAAATAGTTGCTTTTAAACAGTCAAATTATGAAAACACTAATTAAAAACTGCGGTTTTGGTAAAATATGGTAAAGTAGCAGCATTATTTTTGAAATATTCTATTTTAACAGAATCTGATGCTGAATTAATAAAAATACTAAGTGGAATATTTTTTCGTTGGGCTTCTAAAACCACAGATGACCCTTGTTGAGTTTGAGCCCATCCAAAATTCCCTCCTCCAAAAAAACCAATAGGACCTGTTAATTTAATAACCAAACTCGAATCATAAGGAACAATAGCTGATACTACATACTGATTTATGGGAGAAGCCGAATAATATTTTCTGCCTAAATCCAAAAGATTATCTCTTTCAGAATAGGGAGGGCCAGAGCCAGGAAAATCTACCATTACTGCAGCCATTAAAGGGTATAAAATTGTATTACCAAACGATGAACAATATTTTTTTTGAAAATTATAAAGATATTCCTGAAAGTTAGCCGTAGAAAACGTCAATCCTAATCCTGAATAATACGCTTGAATATCATTCCTTGTGTCAATTAAATCCACTCTCTTTACATTATATATCAAAGTGTCAATTAGAGAAGAATTATCAATCAGTCCATTGTTAGCAAAATCACTTCTAAAATCACTTAAAAGACTTGATAATTCTGCCGTATAATTATACCCTCCCTGATATCCCACAGAATTATTTCGTTGAAACAACAACGACATCGCAAATACAAAATCATTATTAGATAAATCTAATGTTTCAAAATCTCCGTTAACATTAACACTCCCTACAATGTTCAAAAATTCATTTTGTGCTTGCATCCTAGCATTACTAAAGCCAGATCCCGCCATTACTAAATGCTCAATTCTTGGCTTTATTATATGAGTGAGGATGTTGACATTTACTGTCGAGATATTAGTTACATCAGCGAAAGCTTCTAAATACAAAGGTCCTTCTGACACTTTATTAAAATGTTCGTTATAATAATAACCATTTGCGTTCAATAGTATATAATTTGAGTTTAACTCTAGGCTGTTTAAAACAAAATTTCCAGCATCATCGCTTATAGTCGAAGAAAAGCTTCTTCCTGTTTGTCCAAGAGAACTATTTAGTTCATAAACAGTTATTGGAGATCCATTTTTATAAGGTCCTTTTTGAATCTTCCCTTTAATAGTTTTTGAACTACTGCTAACGGAAGAAGGTTGATTAATAGTGTTCTTCTGATCCTTTTTACAAGAAAAAAATAGTACTGCAAGTAAGGGCAAAAATAGTTTAGTCGAATTCATGCCATAAAAGTTAACGAATTACACAAATATAGGATAAATTTTATTCATTAAATCGTATTAAAGCCCACCAATCACCAACCTAAACCGCTTATATACTCTAAGCTTTTCTTTTTTTGCAAATCCCCAAATTAATTGCATTTTTACTACTCAAACTATCATTACATGAACTATAAACATTTACTTTTTCCAGCAATTATTATAGGTTTTATTGCTGCATGCTCTACTTCAAAAAAAACAACAAGCGCTACAAATGCAACACAACCAATTGTTGCTGAACCTGCTATTGATTTAGATACTATTAGAGTATTAGCAGAAGAACCGCCAAAAAAGAAAATATATCAGGCTACAAATACCATAAGTAACGACATTATCCATACTAAACTTTGGGTAAGTTTTGACTGGCAAAAATCTCAGTTAATTGGCAAAGCCGAATTATTGGTAAAACCCTATTTCTATTCTACCAATATGTTATACCTTAATGCCAGAGGCATGGAAATTAAAAGTGTAAAAGGAAGTGCGTTGGTTTATAAAGCAATTATTGCCAAAAAAGGGCAAAAAATAAAGGAAGAAGACAGTTATACTGCAGTCCCTTTAAATATTAACTATACCTATTCCAACGATTCCATTAGAATTGATTTAGGGAAAACATTAACTAAAGAAGAGAAATATAAAATAGAAATTGAATACATAGCAAAACCTAACGAATTAAAAGAAGGTGGAAGTGGCGCCATAACAAGCGATAAAGGATTATACTTTATTAACCCAACCGGCAAAGATCCGGATAAAATGCCTCAAATATGGACTCAGGGCGAAACTCAATCAAACTCTGTTTGGTTTCCTACCATTGATAATCCAACAGAAAAAATGACCGACGAAATCTATATGACGGTTGATGACAAATACACTACATTATCTAACGGTTTACTAACAGATTCTAAAAAAAATGAGGATGGCTCACGTACCGATCATTGGGTAATGGATTTACCACATGCTCCTTATTTAGTAATGATGGGTGTTGGAGAATTTAAAAAAGTAACCGACGAGCCTTGGAACGGAAAAGAAATTTCTTATTATGTAGAAAAAGAATACGAACCACACGCCAAAGCAATTTTCGGAAAAACAAAAAAAATGGTTGAATTTTATTCAACCCGTTTAGGAGTTCCATACCCTTGGCAAAAATATGCGCAAATTGTTGCCAGAGATTATGTGAGTGGTGCTATGGAAAATACAACGGCAACTTTACACGGAGATTTTGTTTGTTACCAAACAACACGCGAAATTATTGACGGTGCAAAAGGAGAAAGTACTATTGCACATGAATTATTTCATCAATGGTTTGGAGATTTAGCAAGTTGCGAAAGCTGGAGTAACTTAACTTTAAATGAATCGTTTGCAACCTATGGAGAATATATGTGGATAGAATTTGAATATGGACGGGATGCTGCCGACGATCACCATGCTGGTTCCCGTTATGGGTATTTTGCTCAAGCCGGTCAAAAACAAGTAGATTTAGTGCGTTTTGATTATGCCGAACGCGAAGACATGTTTGATGCATTTAGCTATAACAAAGGAGGGCAAATATTACACATGTTGAGAAAATATGTAGGCGATGATGCCTTTTTTGCATCCTTAAAATTATACTTGGAAAAAAATAAATTTAAAACTGCCGAAGCTCATGATTTGCGTTTAGCATTTGAAGAAGTAACTGGCGAAGACTTAAACTGGTTTTTTAATGAGTGGTATTATGCTAAAGGACATCCTGATTTAGATATTAAAAAATCGTATGATGCTACGACTAAAAAATTAAAGTTGGAAATTACTCAACAGCAGGATTTTAAAGTGGCGCCATTATATAAATTACCCGTTTACATTGATATTTATGCTGGTGGTAAAAAAGAACGCAAGCACATTTGGATTAATGATGTGAAAAACACATTTACATTTGATGTGGCTTCAAATCCTGACTTAGTAAATTTTGATGCAGAAAAACAATTATTGGCAAAAACCACGTTTGATAAAACAAAAGAAGAATACATCTTTCAATACAAAAATGCTCCTTTATGGGGCGACAGAGATGAAGCTTTAGATTATTTTAAAGATCATATGAATGAAAAAGAAATATTTGATTTAGTAAAATCAATTGCTCAAAATGATCCATGGAAAAAATTCAGAACAGAAGCAATTAATTTATTAAGCGATAAAGCAAAAGATAAAGAAGCAGAACTTAAACCATTATTTATCTCAATTTCAGAAAAAGATGCTAATACAAAAGTACGCGCAGCAGCAATTAAAGCTCTATCCACTAATTATAAAGGTGAGGATTTAAATACACTATACGAAAAAGCATTAAATGAACAATCATATGCTATCGTTTCAGAAGGATTTGATGCCATTGCTAAATTAAATCCTGAATTAGCAATGAAGAAAGCTCTGAATTTAGAAAACGAACCGTCGAAAGAAATTATTTACTCTATCGCAGATTTATATGCAAAAAATGGCACTGATGAAAATCATGCTTATTTTATTAAAGTAAAAAAATACTTCAACGGCTTTGAGTTAATGGCATATGGAAATATCTATGGTAAGTTTTTAAAACGTTGCACAAAACCAGAAACTGCTATTGATGGCGCTAAAGAATTAGCAAAAATAGGAACAACAGACAGCAAGTATGTGAAGTATGCCGCACAAAAAGTGATGAAAGATAATTTATTAAATGTTTGGCAAGACAAGGAAGATAAATTAAAAGCTAAAATCGAAAAAGCAAAAACGGATGCTACTGTAGGTGATGTTACAAAAATGACAGAAGAATTAAAAATTGTATCAGATACCAGGAAGCAAATCGTGGACTTGTATAATTCTATTAAAAAATAACCAAGGATTAAAGATACAAGACAAAAGATTAAAGAAAATAAACATGAAAAAAATATTATTACTAACCGGAGTCTTTGCATTTAGCATCTCATTTGCCCAAGACAAACTATTAACTATACAAGACGCTGTTTTAAAAGGCCGTACAAGCCTTGCTCCAAAACGTTTGCAGGCACTAAACTTTATCCCTCAAAGTAATGGATTTTCATATATTGAAAAAGATACAATCATTATAGGTAACAACATATCCGGTAAAACTAGTAAACTAGTTTCATTACATGAATTAAATAGCGCCTTAAAAAAAACATCAAAAGATACCCTAGATAAATTATCATTTATTACCTGGAAAGGGGTATTACAATTTTATTTCTCAAATAAAAAAGGCGAATTAATTTATGACCTTGAGAAAAAAACAATTTTAGAAACAGATAAAAAAACAGAACCTGTTACTTTAGAAGCTTATCAAAAAGAACCTGTAACAGGCGCTTACTCCTATTGCAAAGACAATAATTTGTTTGTAGTGAGGGATGGAAAAGAAACCCAAGTAACAACAGACGGTTCTTATGAAATTGTTTACACCGGTAAAAATGTACACCAAAATGAATTTGGTATTGACGGCAAAAACTTTTGGAGTCCGAAAGGAAACTTCTTAGCTTTTTATAGAATGGATCAATCTACCGTAACAGATTATCCAATTATTGATTGGACAACACGACCTGCAAAAAACGTGAACATCAAATACCCAATGGCTGGTAACAAAAGCCATCATGTAACTTTAGGCATATACGACGTAAAAACAAACAAAACGATTTATGTAAAAACAGAAGGTGATCCTGAACAATACTTAACTAACATTGCTTGGAGCCCGGATGAAAAACATATTTACATAGCAGTTTTAAGTCGTACACAAAACGACATGAAATTAAATGAATATGATGCAACTACCGGAAATTTTGTACGTACTTTATTTGAAGAACACGATGATAAATACACTGAGCCTTTACATCCCATGTTATTTGTAAAAAACAATCCTTCACAATTTATTTGGCAAAGTCGCAGAGATGGTTACACACATTTCTATTTATATAATATCAATGGAAAATTGATTAAACAGTTAACTAAAGGTAACTGGGAAGTTAAATCAGAAAATGGTTTTGATGAAAAAGGAGAACGTTTATTTTTTCACGCAAACGACCAAAGCCCCGTTAATCAGGATTTTTATAGCGTGAATATAAAAAATGGCGAAGTAAAACGTATTACCAGTGGTAATGGATTTCATATTTGTATTTTGGACGAAAAAGGGAATTTTGTAATTGATAATTTCTCTAACTCCACAACTCCAAGAGAATATAATATCATCAATACAGCGAATAAAAAAACGGTGAATATTTATAAAGCAGAAAATCCAATTAAAGACTACAAATTAGGGAGTTGGAATTTATTTACGATTAAAAATAATGAAGGGACAGATTTATACTGCCGTTTGTTTAAACCGGTAAATTTTGATTCAACTAAAAAATATCCGGTGTTAGTGTATTTATATAATGGCCCGCATTCTCAAATGGTAACTAACACTTGGATGGCAGGCGGAGAATTATGGTACCAATACATGGCAGAAAAAGGCTTTATGGTATTTACATTAGACGGAAGAGGAACTTCTTACAGAGGAAAAGCATTTGAACAAGCAACACATCGTCAATTAGGAACTAAAGAAATGGAAGATCAATTAAAAGGCGTTGAGTATTTAAAATCGTTACCTTATGTTGATGGCTCGAGAATAGGAGTTCACGGCTGGAGCTTTGGTGGTTTTATGACAACAACCTTAATGACACGTTCTCCCGGAACATTTAAAGTAGGCGCAGCTGGCGGCCCCGTAATTGATTGGACGTATTACGAAATTATGTATACAGAACGTTACATGGATTCTCCGCAAGATAACAAAGAAGGATATGAGAAAAATAACTTGTTAAACTACGTGGACAAATTAAAAGGAAAATTATTAATGATTCATGGTGCACAAGATCCGGTAGTAGTTTGGCAACATAGTGTGATGTACCAAAAGAAAGCGGTTGACAAAGGTATTCAATTAGATTACTATTTGTATCCAGGGCATGAGCATAACGTATTAGGAAAAGACAGAGCTCATTTAATGGAAAAAATCACTAATTACTTTATTGACAATTTATAGAGCCGATTAAGGATAAATGACAAAAGATTAAAGATTACTTAACTGAAAAAACTCAGCGACCTCCGCGAAAGCTCTGCGGTCTTTGCGCTTAAAAACTAAACAATATGGACTTTACAAACTACAAACACACAGTAACAGAACGATTTATTCGTTACGCAAAAATTGATACACAATCAGATCCAAATTCATCTACTATTCCAAGTACGATGAAACAAAAAAACTTAGGGAAATTATTGGTTGAAGAATTAATCGCTATGGGAATTAAAGATGCTGAATTAGACCAATATGGTTATGTTTATGCTACTATTCCTTCTAACACTTCAAAACAGGTTCCGGTGATTTGTTTTTGTTCTCACATGGATACCTCACCGGATTGTAGTGGAGAAAATGTAAATCCAATTATTCATACTAAGTATGATGGAAAAGATATTGTATTACCAAATGATAAAAATCAAATTATCAAATTTGCTGAACACCCTGATTTAGCTGCACAAATTGGTAATGATATTATTACAACCGATGGTACAACATTATTAGGAGCTGATAATAAATCGGGAATTGCCGAAATTATGGATGCAGCTAATTACCTAGTAAACCATCCTGAAGTAAAACATGGCACTATACGCATTTTATTTACACCTGATGAAGAAATTAGTAGAGGAACAGACCATGTAGACATGAAACGTTTAGGTGCGCAGTATGGTTACACTATGGATGGTGAAAGTTTAGGTCATTTAGAAAATGAAACTTTTAGTGCAGATGGCGTAACTATTACTATTAATGGCATTCCAACGCATCCGGGTTTTGCAAAAGACAAAATGGAGCACTCTATTAAAATTGCTGCCGAAATTATTAATCGTATTCCGAAAGATAAAACACCGGAAACTACGGAAAAGAAACAACCTTTCATGCATCCCGTTTCTATTAATGGTGGATTAGAACAAGTAGAAATTAAATTTATTATTCGTGCATTTGATACACCTACTTTAATAGCTCTTGAAAAAGAACTGGAAGAAATTACCAAATCCGTATTATCTAATTATAAAAAATCAAGCTTCAATTTTGTGGTAACCGAACAATACCGCAACATGAAAGATGTTTTAGATACCTGTTATTTTGTGGTTGATTATGCCTTAGAAGCAATTAACAGAACTGGAGTGAAACCAGTTTTATCAAGCATTCGCGGAGGAACAGATGGCTCCCGTTTATCTTTTATGGGTTTACCTTGCCCTAATATTTATGCGGGCGAACACGCCTTTCATAGTAAATTAGAATGGGTAAGTGTTCAGGATATGGAAAAAGCAACTCAAACCATTGTTCACTTAGCAGCAATTTGGGAAGAGAATGGGAAATAATTTCGTAATCAACCGCAATTTTTAATTTAAAAATCACTCTAAGCTAGTATTTACCAATAAAAAAAGCCTTGCAAATGCAAGGCTTTTAGGTTGTGGGAGATACAGGGTTCGAACCTGTGACCCCCTGCTTGTAAGGCAGGTGCTCTGAACCAGCTGAGCTAATCTCCCGAATTGGGAGTGCAAATATAATGGGTTTTTTGAAACCAACAAAAAAATAATTAAAAAAATATGATTTTTTTCAAAAAAAGTCTACTAATCGTAGTAATAGATTTTGATTTGAGCAGCATCCTTCAAAAAATCGATTTTATGGATAGAATATCTATGTACGTTAAAGCCTGTTCTGAGCTTCAAATCAGCCAATAATTCATCCTGCTTACCCTCTCTAATCATTTCAATATTTTCATATAAAATGGTCTTTACGCTCTCTTTTTTCATGAAAATATTACTTTCTAATAAATAGGTAATTATTAAAATAATAGCATTAACCCCTATTAAAAAGATATACTCTATGTGATCCGGTGTATCCTTTACTTTTGTTACGGCAGACACGAGACCTATAGCTATGGTTAAAAACAAGTAAGTCATGTCTTTAATCGCTATTTCCTCTGTTTTGTATCTCAGCATACTAAATACAGCAAATAAACCAAAGGCTGCTCCCATCGATAAATCCACTTTGTTAAGTAAAAATGAGATTAAGAAAATAATAATATTAAAAATAAAATAGGTGAAAAATAATTCGCGGTGTTTATAAATAGGGTAATAAATAAACCGCACTAAAACAAATACTGAACTGAGATCAATTAATAATCTGAAAAAAATTTTAGAAGATAATTTTTGTAATTCTTCGTATCCTGATATTACAGGTACTACATCGCCTGCTAATTGCAATAGGGTCATAATTGAACTAATTTATTTATGTGAGAAAGTTTTTGCTTAAAATTGTTTTTTTTCACTTCAGGAAAAATGCTTGCTACTCCAAAACAATATTTACTAATGGCGCCTTCACGAATGTGGTTATGATGCATTATCGAAATAAACGGAGAAGCTATTTTACTATCTTGTTTAACTTCGGCAATTACCAATTGATTAAACTTTTTGCAAATGCCTCTGTTTTCAAATTCCAGATTTAAATCTAGGGTTAATCTTTCGGCAGATACTTTATTAACCAGTGTTATACGACTATAATTAATATGGATTTTAGGAAGTAAGCTTAATGGACTAAATGGCAACATTTTTTCTAAGAAATTAAATGCTTTCCCGGTGTTTAAATCGGGCACCAATAATTCTTTTATTCTTGTTTTTAACGTGCGTCCTTTATTATTTTTAAATTTTACTTCTAAAAATCCAATGTTACTTTCAACATAGGTTCTATGTCTTATTTTATATCTGTTTAATTTTCCGTTATGGTGTTTATTATATAGTTCAAATTTTTCTGTATCAAAATATAATGTTCTATAACGGCTGATTCTATTTCCTTCAATATCTAATATATGGTAATATGCTTTTGCTTTGTTTAAAACAGATGACAGCTCTCTTATATTAAATGTAAATTTAGTCTCTGTTCTATCCATCAATCTAACTTCATCCATTTCCTGTAAAGAAATCGGCTCAAACTCATTTAGTATATGAAGAATTGTGTTCAGCGTAATTATTTAAAAGTATATGTGTATTTTTTAGTACCAACTAATTTTCCGGACGAATCAAATGTTTTTCGTTCTGTTTTTAATCCTTTGTTATTATAAATATAAACATGTTTTTTAAGTAGCTTCTTATTTTCATCGTATACCAATTCTTCTTTTTTATCACCCAATGCATTATAGCTTATAATGGTCTGTTCTTTCAATGTGTTTTTCTCATCGTATTCATTTTCTTCAACTATATCTCCCTGATTATTT
>JAEUTR010000466.1 GCA_016787365.1 Bacteroidia bacterium | reverse complement strand
CAAAATTAAATATTATAAAACAATATGCTAATTATTATGATAAAGTAGGGGCATACCGCTTGTCGATAGATCACTACAATAAATACATTAAGTTTAAAGACAGTATAGATTATAAAGAAAATGTAAAAGAATTAATTTCTTCTCAGGTAGCCAGTCAGGTTGCAGAAAAAGAAAAATTAATCAATGAAAATCAAAAAAATATCAAGCAAAAAAATGCGGAAGTAAGTAAGCAAAAAACGATAAAAAATGCACTTATATTTTGTGGAATTGTTTTAATAGTGGTAGTGGTTTTTATTTCCGTTCAATTGAAAAAAACAAATACACAAAAACAATTGCTGGAAATCAGAAATAAACAAATAGAAACAAGAAACGAAATTATCAATAAGTCTCTATTGGAAAAAGATTTATTGATAAAGGAAGTTCATCATCGGGTGAAAAATAATCTACAGATTATTTCCAGTTTAATGAAATTACAATCTTCAAAAAGTAATAACGAAGAGATTAAAAATTCTTTAAGTGAAGCACAAGATAGAATTAATTCGATGGCTTTATTACATCAATTATTATATCGTAATAATCAGATGACCAGTCTATTATTTAATGAGTATTTAGAGAGTTTAATTGCACAGCTTTCCGGTAGTTTTTCTTTAAACAATATCACTATTAAATCTCATTTTATTGAATTAGAATTAGATTTGGATACTGCTATTCCTTTAGGATTAATTACCAATGAGTTAATTTCAAATGCATATAAACATGCATTCAATGGAAAAGAAGGAACTATTGTTGTGGAGTTATCAAAGTTGTTTAAAAATACATATCAATTAAAAGTATCGGATAATGGCAGCGGGTTACCGGCTAATTTTGATTTACACAGTAATGATTCTCTTGGTTTGGACATTGTATGTATTTTAGCTGAACAAATTAATGCTGAGTTAAAAATATATAATGACGATGGGGCAAAATTTGACATTATATTTAAAGTAGGCTAGGTAAGTTACCCTGAACCAATTTCTACGTAACGTTATTGATTACTCACACCTTTTATAAAATCACTTATTAAGTAAGCAATTAGTTTTCCTGTTTTATTATCTGCTTTTATATGAGAAAGGATAGGCGCTCCTTCTGCAATATGAAAATATAACGGATTTAATTGCTTTCCACATTGATAAACATATTGCCTAGCCTGAACCGGTGATATACCACTACTGGTTTTTGCACTGGCAGGTACATTAGTAATAGCATCTAAATCTATTTCAACACCACATGATTTTTGTTTTACAAAGCCTATATTTTGGCTTAAAGCTTCATTAAACGCTTTATTTTCTCTTACAAATACATCTTCATAGGTATTATAATACAGGTGGTTATTGTTTTTCGTAAAATCGTTTAATACACTAGCTGTATTATATTGTTCGTGTATACAAAATACTGAATAATTATTTATGTATTTTTCATGATAAGCATAACTAAATCCATTACCACTATGTCGGCCTTCTAATGGTCTAAAATCAGTATGAGGATCACAATTAATAACATTGATGGTATCTTTCAATGCTAATGAACATCCTTTGATGATTGGATAGGCATTATTGTGTCCACCACCTACAACAATTGGAATCTTTCCGCTGAGAATAATTTTGGAAATGATTTCTGTAACTCTGGTATCAATCACAGATACTAAATTTCTGAGTTCAGACATTTCGCTTTTGTTTTTTGTATTTAATGCATCGGCTTTTTCCATCAGGTCATCAACAAATACATGTCCCAATACACAAATATTTTTTCCGCTTAAAAAATGATTGCTTTGTTGACTCAAGAAACTATCTAAAGCCGGTTTCCATGCTGTATGGGCTCCACCACGACCATAGTTTGCTTTTACGCCAATATCTTCGGGTATTCCTAATAAAACAAATTTGCAATT
The DNA here is from genome assembly GCA_016787365.1 of Bacteroidia bacterium. Lineage (GTDB taxonomy): Bacteria > Bacteroidota > Bacteroidia > B-17B0 > Aurantibacillaceae > UBA4416. Next base: position 5,070 of record JAEUTR010000466.1, on the reverse strand, counting down.
TAAGTCTTGCAATTCTTCGTGCCAGTTTGCTTGTGATTTTAAAACAAAAACATCTTCTCCAATTTTAATTTCATTGGTTCTTTTTCTGGTAAGCTGTTCAATTTCTTTTTTTGAATATAATTCTAATGATTTCATTTATCTAATTGATAAGTTCAAAAAAAAAGTCCCATTAGCGGGACTTTTAATGTTTAATAAATTTATTACCACTCATCTGTTGTAACCGGTGTAGTGCTGGAAATTTGCATGGCTTCTTTTAAATCAGCTACTAATACAGTACTTTGTTTTAATGCTTCGCTTTTAATACGTTTCCAAATATCAGGAGGCATTTTCATGCTTCCGCATTTAGGAACTTCTGCATATACATCTCCACCTGTATATTCACTATTTTTTGCATTATGAGTTATTTTAGAAATGGTATAGCGGTATTTACCTTCTTTTGCATCAATACTAACATGCATTGTAATAGTTCCTTGTACATCAGCTACCGGATTTAATTCTTTTGGTTTATAAGTAAAGGTAACAACACATTCAGCTTTACTACCTGTAGTTACTCCGTTTCCTTTTGTATATTTTTTACTTTCTATTTTTACAAAATTAACAGCACGTTTCAGTATTTCACTTACAGCCATTCCTTTAGGAGGATTTGTATCTACCGGAATAGAGCCATCTGCATTAGGAGGCATAGAAACAGCATCTGCATTTATGTTAATCACTTCCTGAATTTTATTTTCTTCTTTTTTTGTTTCCTGTGCAGATAATCTATTGATTGAAAATAGAATAACTATAGCGTAAAATAATGTTGTTAACTTCATAAAAATGTTTTATTAATGATAAGAAAGCAGGTTAAAATTAATATTAAATCTAATTAGTAATTAATAAATTTTTGTATACTTATTAGGATTAACTTCTAACATCAAATTGTAGATAACGTCAAAAACGTCATCAGCACTTGGTTTAGAAAAATAATCTCCATCTGAACCGTATGCAGGTCTATGTTCTTTTGAAGCAATAGTAATTGGTTTTGAATCTAAATACTGATAACCACCTTGTTCTTCCACTACTTTTTGCATCATGTAGGCGCTTGCTCCACCCGGAACATCTTCATCAAAGAATACAACTCTGTTTGTTTTCTTTAACGATTCTACAATTTTATGATGAACATCAAAAGGTAACAATGTTTGTACATCAATTAATTCAACCGAAATGCCATGCTCTTCTAATTGTTTAATAGCATCCTGAGCAATACGAATAGATGAACCATAAGTTACTAAAGTAACATCTGAACCTTCCATTAATATTTCAGGAATACCTAATGCAATTTTATATTCTCCGATATTAGTTGGTAAATTTTCTTTTAAGCGGTAACCATTTAATGGTTCAATTACTAACGAAGGTTCATCAGCTTCTAGTAATAAATTATAGAAACCGGCAGCTTGTGTCATATTTCTTGGCACACATACATTAATACCACGGCAGGCATGAATAATCATTCCCATTGGTGAGCCACTATGCCAAACACCTTCTAAACGATGCCCACGTGTGCGTATAATAACAGGAGCTTTTTGCATACCTTTTGTTCTCCACTGCACAGTAGCCAAATCATCACTCATGATTTGCAAAGCATACAATAAATAATCCAGATATTGAATTTCTGCAATTGGTCTTAATCCACGCATAGATAATCCAATAGCTTGTCCCATAATGGTTGCTTCACGAATACCCGTATCAAATACTCGATGTTCGCCATATTTTGCCTGTAATCCTTCTAATCCTTGATTTACACCACCAATTTTTCCTGAATCTTCACCAAAAATCAATGTTTCAGGATATTTAGATAAAATATAATCAAAGTTTTCTCTTAATAATTCTCTTCCATCTACTAATTTTTCTCCGTTATACTGAACTGCAACCGGAGTAACATGAGATGCCTGAAAATTTGATTGAGACATTAAATGAGAACTGTATCGGTCTGTATTTTCAATATTCGCTAAACGCAACCAATCAGCTAATTTTGCTCTTGAAGCAGAATTTTCTGTCTTAGTTAAACGTAATACTTTTTTTACTGCATTATGAATTTCTCTGCGTATAGGTTCTTTAATTGAATTTAATTCGTTCTTGATTGCGCTAATGACAGAGCCATTTACTCCTGATGATAATTCATCAAATAAAGCCGATACTTCTGCTACTTCTGATTTGATAGGTGTTAAGTAATCTGCCCATGCAGCTTTTTGAGATGTTCTAACGGCATTTTTTGCATCTTCTTCAATAGTGTTTAAAGTAGCTTCATCCGCTAATGCATTTTGTAAAATGAATTCACGCATTTTTTTTATGCAATCAAAATCCAATTCCCATTGCAATCGTTCTTTGGATTTATAACGTTCGTGAGAACCTGATGTACTGTGACCTTGAGGTTGCGTAACTTCTTCTACATGAACTAGAACAGGAACATGTTCTTCTCTGCAAACTTTTGCTGCTTTTTCGTAAGTTTCACATAAGTGAGCATAATCCCATCCTTTAGTTTTAAATATTTCAAAACCATTGCCACCATTCTCTCTTTGAAATCCTTTTAAAATTTCTGAAATACTTTCTTTGGTAGTTTGGTATTTTTTTGGAACAGAAATTCCATGTCCATCATCCCACACACTCATCAACATAGGAACTTGCAATACACCGGCAGCATTAATAGCTTCCCAGAATAATCCTTCAGATGTTGATGCGTCACCAATTGTACCAAATGCAATTTCATTTCCTTTGTTACTGTAGTTTAAAAATTTACCTTGATGTAAATCTTTATTCACTTTATAAAAATGAGATGCGTATGCTAAACCTAATAAACGAGGCATTTGTCCTGCAGTAGGCGAGATATCAGCAGATGAATTTTTTTGATTAACTAAATTTTTAAAAGAGCCATCGGCATTTAAACTATGGGTTCCAAAATGTCCACCCATCTGTCTGCCGCCACTCATAGGTTCTTTTTCTAAATCTGTATGACCATATAATCCCGCAAAATATTCCTGTAAACTTAATTGCCCGATAGACATCATAAATGTTTGATCGCGATAGTAGCCACTTCTAAAATCTCCATCCTGAAATACTTTAGCTAAAGCAACCTGTGCCAATTCTTTTCCGTCACCAAAAATTCCAAACTTGGCTTTACCGGTCAATACTTCTTTACGACCTAATAAACTAGTTTGACGACTTTCATTGATGATACGAAAATCATTTAAAACAATTTTTTTGAAATCTTCAAAACTCAAACCTTTAGCGGTTGACATAACTCCTTCTTGCATAGTAAAATCCTTATCTTACAAATATAATTTTTTACAAGGAATTTCAAAAGAGTTTATAGTTATTTTTAGGATAAAAAATCCGGTAAATAGCGATAAAATTTAAAGATTTGTCTTATTTTATTTATTATTGATAATCAGTTTTTGGATATATACGTCGTTTTTGGATGTAATTTCTACAAAATAAATTCCACTTTGGTATAATTGAAGATGAAGTTCCCTTTCATTTTTAGTTAACTTATTGTAAACCGTTTGTCCGATGGCATTGATAATAGCTATTTTATACTCACCTAAAGGAATATTAAGTGTAAAATTTCCACTGGAAGGATTGGGGTAAATCGTTATGTTATTGTTTTCTAATGTGATGTTATTTGTCCCAGTTATTAAATAAGTAAATATAGAGGAAAGGTTATAGCATCCATTTGCTCCAGATACATATACGGTATAATCACCATTTTGTGTTGGTGTATATGTTTGCGAAGTTGCTCCTACAATTACATTTCCATTAAAATACCATTGGTAAGCTACTCCTGCAGATGAAATAAGATCATTGCCAACTTGTGTAATCGTAGGTTGTGGCGGTAATGGAATTATAGTAGTAACTATTGTATTTGAATTAACGCTTGCACCGCAACTATTGGTTTGAGTTACGTAATATGTTCCTGCTTGGTTTACAGAAAGTATTTGCCCGGTTTGTCCTGTATTCCAAATGCCATAAGGTGCTACGGTTTGAATAAGTATTAGATTGTTTCCTTGACAAATATTTGAAGAAGGACCTCCTACTAAAACGGATGGATTATAATCTATCGTAATAGTTTGTGTTGCTTGTGCTGTGCAGCCCGTGACATTATCATAAATGGAATATGAAACAGTATGCGTACCTGAACCAGCCAAGGCAGGATCAAATATGTTACCTGTAACGCCATTTCCTGCATAAACACCGCCGGTTGGCGTTGCTGTAGCCAATGTAAATGCTGGTGTTGTTAAACAAACCGGAACTTGCGGCTCGGTATAATTAATGGTTGGAGTTGGTGCTACTGTAACATTAACCATAGCCGATGTAACAGAACTGCAACTGTTATGATTAGTAACATAATATTGACCGCTATAAGTTACTGAAATAGTTTGTGTGGTTTGACCAGTATTCCAAGCGCAGTTTGAGTTATTACTTTGTAAAACAACGCTTCCACCCGGACAAAAGCTCAATGAACCAACTGCTGTAACAATAGCCGTATCAAGTGCAAGTGTATCGGCATTTACGTATATAGGCAACGAATAAATAACGCCACAGTTTGTTACAATTCGGGCATAATAATCACCTGTTTGTTTAACGTAAATACTATTTCCATACCCAACATACGAATAGTTACTACTAACCATTTTATACCAGCTAATACCGGATGTTGCTGTTGCGGATAATAACGCACTATCGCCTTGGCAAATTTGTATTGGACCGGTTTGAGTAATTATAGGCATACCAACAGTTGCATAATGTGTTATTTGTGCTGTTGCCGAAGAAACCGAAGTACATTGATTAGTAATTGTAACAAAGTGTGACAAAGTATCTTTAACATAAATAGAAGGTGTTGTTTCGCCTGTATTCCAAACACCGCCCGGTACATTACCAATCAATAATGCACTATCACCTGGACATCTATACTGAAGTAGTTGAGGGCCATAATTTGTACCGCCAATTGTAAATGTAATAATGGGAATAGTTGGAGTTGGAATGGTATCAATAGTAATAATATTAGAAAAAGTACTCCCACAAGCATTTGTATTT
>JAEUTR010000395.1 GCA_016787365.1 Bacteroidia bacterium | reverse complement strand
AGAACATTCCCGATAGGTATAGGATCAAACACACCATTAACTGACCTGTAAATATTAAATGATTCTACTCCTCCATACCAGGTTGTATAGTCATCCCAAGTTAAAATATTATTAAATATATTTTCTTTGTCATTTTCCGCTTTTAATAAAATTGTTTTTGATATATTACTTACAGCACCGGGATTATCACAATCATCCGATATCTGAATTTTATAGAAATAATTTTTCTCGGTTGCTTTAACTGAATTATCAGAAAAATATTTTGGGTTTACCGTATTTGATACTACGTAACCAATCTTTGTGAAATTAATTCCATCTTCAGATTTATAAATGTTACAGCCTTTGTAAGAATTACTGTTATCTACCGTATAAATAAGTTCAACCTGTTTGTTGTTAGAATTTACGTTCACAGAATTTAAATACACATATCCGGGAGCAGGTAAGCCAACGGCCGTTAATGCTGACGAATTGGAACTTGCACTAATTGATGCATCTGTATTCCAAACCCTTATTCTATAATTATAATTATCTCCAGGAATTAAACCTGAATGGGTAAATGAAGTGCCTGTAGATGATCCAATAAAATTAAAAACTCCTCCATTTACGGAACAATAAACATCATACTTTAAAATACCCAAAGGTAAATTAACGTAAGGAGTCCACGATAAACTAGCTGTTCTCGAACACAAATCATAAGACTTTGTTAAAAAAATAGATTTATGCGTTACGCTCGGAACACTTAAGTTTCCACAAGCATCTGCTGCAACTACACAATACCCTTCTGATGATGAGTTAGCAGAAGATAGCGTATAAGTAAAAGATGTATTATTGATACCATAAACGGTATCAATAAAAGTCAAGAACCCTCCATTTGATTTATATATGATATACTTATCTACATCCGAAGATGATGATGGATGCCATCCAATTACCACATTCCCATTTGCATCAACAGATACTGAATCTATTAATATTTCAGGGGCAGGTTGTAAATTATAACAAGTATCTCCTTTAATATTTGATGAAGAAACACATCCCGAAGCATCTGAAATTTCTACTTTATAATTGTAAAAAATCTTACAGGCAAAAGTAATTGTATCTTTAAAATTAAATTTATTCCCAATATACAAACTTGCCCATACACCAGCTGGGGCTTCTCTTGATACTGTATATGACAAAGAAGATGTTGGTAATTGTGGTAGCTTTAAAGCATTCCAATTTAAACTTGCAATCCCTATATTTCCCCCACTCACATTTAAATAAACTGATCTTAATGTATCAGATGATATTGATGTATTTGAACCGCTAATTGTTTTTACATAGTAGTATTGTGACCGAAGCCCCACATTTGAAGGTGAATGGGTAAACGTTGTTTGGGTATAGGTTGTTACCGTGCCTATTTGAGTATAAGTTCCCAATTGGGTGGCTGAGGACCAAATCTGGTATTCTGTAAAAACATTTGTTGGATCCGGTGGAATTACCCATGATAAAATTGCACTTGTGGGCGACGTAACAGACACGCATCGTAATTCAGGCGGTGCAATTTGAGCATTTATCTTAATAAAGAAAAATACGTTTAAGCTTAGTAAAAAATATAAAAAGTTTTTTTTCAAAAAAAATGCAATTAAATGCTTGTTATTCAACTACAAAGTAACGAAAATCTAACTGTTTTAGTATCTAAAAAAACATAAAACTATTAAAAAGGGCTTTTTAATGAGTAAGTCTTAAAAAAACGATATTTTTGTGCTACTTAAACTTAACCACTATGCAACAAGCTTATATTATAAATGGCGTTAGAACTGCCATCGGGAATTTTGGAGGAACTTTGTCAACTGTTCGTACAGATGATTTAGCAACCCTAGTTTTAAAAGAATTAATAGCAAAAAATCCATCGGTTGATTTTAGTAAAGTAGTAGATGTCATTATGGGGTGCGCTAATCAAGCAGGAGAAGATAATAGAAATGTGGCTCGTATGGCTTCGTTAATGGCAGGTTTACCAATTACAGTACCAGGCCAAACCGTTAATCGTTTATGTGCGTCTGGCTTAAGTGCTACGGTTGATGCCGCAAGATATATACAATTAGGTGATGCGGATTTAATGATTTCTTCGGGGGTAGAAAATATGACTCGTGGTCCATTGGTAATGAGTAAAGCAAGTTCCGCTTTTGGTCGCGATCAACAATTATTTGACAGTAGCTTTGGATGGAGATTCATCAATCCAAAACTAAAAGAACAATACGGTGTGGATGCCATGGGCGAAACTGCTGAAAACGTAGCAGAATTACACAAAATTAGCCGCGAAGACCAAGATGCCTTTGCGTTATGGAGTCAACAAAAAGCAGCTAAAGCAATGGCAGCTGGGCGATTTGAAAAAGAAATTGTAGCAGTAGAAATTCCACAAAAAAAAGGAGATGCTTTAATTTTTAATAAAGATGAATTTGCTAAAGGCAATACAACTTTAGAAGGTTTACAAAAATTAAAGCCATCTTTCCGCAAAGATGGAACAGTAACTGCTGGTAACGCATCTGGTCTAAACGATGGAGCGGCAGCCATTTTATTAGCAAGCGAAAGTGCTATTAAATCATATAATTTAAAACCATTAGCGCGTATTGTCAGCAGTGCTGTTGTAGGTGTTGAACCTCGCATTATGGGATTAGGTCCAGTTGAAGCCGCTAATCAAGCATTAAAAAAAGCTGGTTTAACTTGGAATGATATTGATATTATTGAATTGAATGAAGCATTTGCTGCTCAAGCATTAGGTTGTACTCGTCAGTGGAAATTAGATGATAAAGATCCTCGCATTAATCCAAATGGTGGTGCTATTGCTTTAGGTCATCCATTAGGAATGAGCGGAGCTCGTATCATCAATTCTGCAGCTATCGAACTAAATATTCAAAACAAAAAATACGCATTGGTAACTATGTGTATTGGTGTTGGGCAAGGTTATGCGGCTATTATTGAGAAAGCTTAATGATCTATTTAGATTATAATTCAACCACGCCTGTTGATGAAAGAGTGCTAGCAGAAATGCTACCTTTTTTTAGTGAACATTTTGGGAACGCCTCTAGTAATACTCATGCTTTGGGCTGGTATGCTCAAGGAGCTATCGAAAAAGCCAGAAACCTAGTTGCTGATTTTATTGGTGCAGAAAGTTCTGAAATCATTTTTACTTCAGGTGCTACTGAAGCTATTAACATGGCTTTAAAAGGTGTTTTTGAAACTTATCAAACTAAAGGCAATCACATCATTACATGTAAAACAGAACACAAAGCTGTTTTAGATACATGTGCTTATTTACAAGAAAAAGGAGCTGAAGTTACCTACCTTAATGTTGATAGAGAAGGTCGCATTGATTTAGATGAACTAAGAGAAAGTTTTACAGATAATACCATTTTAGTAGCAATTATGGCTGCTAATAACGAAACAGGCGTTTTACAGGATTTAGAAAAAATAGCAGAAATTACTCATCAGCATGGAGCCATCTTTTTTAGTGACACGACTCAAATGGCTGGAAAATTGCCTATTGACGTAAATGAAATGGGATTAGATTTGTGTTGTATTTCGGCTCATAAACTTTACGGACCAAAAGGTGTTGGAGCGTTATATATTCGTCGTAAAAATCCGAGAGTAAATTTAATTCCATTATTTCATGGCGGTGGACATGAGAATAATAAACGAAGCGGCACTTTAAACGTTACAGGAATTGTTGGTCTAGGAAAAGCCT
>JAEUTR010000369.1 GCA_016787365.1 Bacteroidia bacterium | reverse complement strand
GACCTACACTGTTATTATTTCCATAAACACCTGCTGATAAACTATGTGTATTTGAAGTTAAACCATGTACACCATGAGAAGGAATAGCTGTTGTTGTTGCGCTATTAGCTGCATATATAGTTGCTTTATCATCTGTTACATCACCTATTACCGTTAGTTTATAACCCGGTGAATTTGGTCCTAAACCTAAAAAACCCGTATTTACATCCATATATAATCTTGTTTTTGGAGTTCCGTTTCCTTCATTTTTCAAAAATAAATTTGATGTACCATCTACATCCCAAATCCACTCAAAAGATGGCTGATTTGCATTCCCAAATTTTATTTGAGAACCTGCAGTATTAGAAATGTGTAAAGGAGATGAAGGTGTCGTAGTTCCTATACCAACATTAGCTGTCCCATTTCCTAAAACAATAGCATCACTTGCATTAACTTTAGCATTAAAACCAATAGCTGTTGCATTTGTATATTGTGTTGTTGATAACAAATCAGCATCACTACCAATAAATGTATTTAATCTTCCTGAAGTATTATTTTGACCTGCATTATAACCCAATGCTGTATTATGTTCTCCTGTTGTATTTGAATACCCGGCACCATAACCAATAAAACTATTATTACTTCCTGTAGTTGTTAATCTTCCTGAATAAGCACCAACAAATGTATTGACATTACCACTAGTATTACTTTGACCTGCATAAGATCCTACAAAAGAGTTATTATTACCATTTATTGAATTAGCTCCTGAATTATATCCAAAAAAACTATTACCTGTTGCTGTGCCAGCAGCTGTTCCTACAAGCTGACCTGAATAATATCCAACAAACGTGTTATAATAATCGTTAGGACTAGTACCAACTCCTGTTAAATAACCTAAACTTGTATTAGAGCCTAAACTTTCAAATGTAATATAATCTTTTACCTGAAATAAATTATTTGGTGTTGATGTACCAATACCAACTTTATCACCAGCATTGGCTAGTGTAACAGTTCCTACACCTTGTATCCACGGAGATGAACTTAATAAAGGTTTGTATAATGTTCCGTTTTCAGAAACCATAAATTTTTGAGACGGTCTATCATAATAAATTCTACCTTCATTTAATGGAGCATTTTGAGGAGGAACTGTATAACCTGCCATTGTTAATGATGAATCCACTTTTAATCTCCCTTTAACATCTAACAATGTCTTAGAAAAACTATTATTTGGGTTTACAGATACTGTTCCATCAGAACCTAATTTAAATATATCTTGACTAGCTATTGTTCCTGTAGGAGTCACCCTAAAATTCAATTCTGTTCCTCCAGCTGATCCTGTTTGTGACTCGGTAGACATACCATATATTTCGGCACCCGGATTAAAAGTTGCTCCATTATATCCGGAAAAATTTATTCTTCCTAATATTTCAGATGCAGAAACTGCAACTCTGGCTCCAATTCCTGCTTGATTATTTCTTACGATATTAATTTGTCCCTCTTCTCCAAAACCTTCCGAAACAATTCCTCCACCTGCGGTAGTAGCATTTTCCATCACATGCAAACTTGCCAATACAGTATTTA
>JAEUTR010000365.1 GCA_016787365.1 Bacteroidia bacterium | reverse complement strand
ATTGCTACTTTATAGCCTTTTGTACTTATTTTAATGCTGTTGGTACATAATTGTGTAATTTATGTTACAAATAAAAAGACATTAGTAATTTTGTTATAAAATGAGAAGGAGAATTTTATTACATATTTTGTTTTGGATAGTATATGTATTATTTAAAACGTATTTAAATTATACAACTGATACAGAATCAAAAACGAATTTTTCAGAAATTGAAAAATTTACTATGTCACTTATTCCTCAATTAATATTTTTGATTGTAAAAGTACCATTGGTGTATGGTTTATTTTTTATAATGGATAAATATCTGTCGGAGCAATGGTCAATCAAAAAATTTGTGGTAAGTATCATTATCGTTTTCTCTTTATCAATAATTGCTTATGTAACCATTAATCATATTATTGTTTTAAACTGGTATTATGATTTACATTTTTCATTCACTGAAAATCTGCTGTTGGGAAGTATAACCTATGCCTTTTTTATTCTTTGTTTTACAGTGGGGGTTGCTATTACATTAAAACTAATTCGACTTAACTTAAAGCAAAAACAAATGGCTCAAGAAATTATGAGAATGAAACTGGAAACAGAGTTGAATTTATTAAAAGCTCAAACTAATCCACACTTTTTGTTTAATACATTAAATAATATATATGCCTTAGCTATTAAAAAATCGGATGATACCGCTCCTATAGTTATGAAACTTTCAAAATTGCTAAGATTTATGCTATATGAATCGGGGAAAGATCAGATTTTGGTTAGTCAGGAGGTTAAATTATTAGAAGACTACATTGAACTGGAAAAAATCAGATATAATGATCGGTTAACTCTAACATTATCTAATCAAATGGTAACACCTACTGCTAAAATTACTCCCTTATTATTGTTGCCTTTAATTGAAAATGCATTTAAACATGGTGCAAGCGAAAGTATGAGCAATGTTTTTATACACATTGAAATCAAAGAAAAGGACAATCTGTTAAATGTTAAAATTGAAAATAGTAATGAGATAAGTGCAGGAGGAATTGTAAAAGAAAGTATAGGACTTAAAAATATAAGACGTCAGTTAGAATTAACGTACGGGGATTTTAATTTAGAAATAAATAATCGGCCGGATATGTTTCAGGTAAAACTGTATATAAATCTTGAATCTTATGGAAAAGTATAACTGCATCATAGTTGAAGACGAGCCTTTAGGGGTTGAAATAATGGAAGGCTATATTGCCCAGATACCTTTTTTAAATTTAGTTAAAGTGTGCAACGATGCCATAAGTGCCATGAATGTTTTACAAAAAGAAAGGATTGATGTAATTTTTTTAGATATACATCTTCCAAAAATAAAAGGCATTGATTTTTTAAAAACACTTACCAATCCACCAAAAGTTATTATTACTTCCGCTTATCATCAGTATGCTTTAGAAGGGTATGAATATAATGTGTTGGATTATTTACTAAAGCCTATTGAATTCAGTAGATTTTTGACTGCAGTAAACAAATTAAATTTTAAAACCGCTGCACCGTTTCATAAAGCTGAATCCGAACAAGAATCTCCTCACATGTTTTTTAATACTAATAAAAAAAAGGTTAAAATTTTTTTGGATGACATTCTCTATATAGAAAGTCAGAAAGAGTATGTGAAAATATATACAAATGAAAAATCTGTAATTACTAAAATTCCATTAAGTCAGGTAGATGAATTATTATCAAAAAATGATTTTATGCGCAGACACCGTTCGTTTATTATTTCCAAGAAAAAAATTGAAGCGTTTACTTCTTCAGATGTTGAAATAAAAGGCAAGCTAATTCCAATTGGTAGAAGCTATAAAGAGTTAGTACATACTATTTTAAAAAGCATGTTTTAAAATAGTATGTACCAATTTTAATTGATTATTAATTTTTTAATATCGAAAGTTTTATTGTTTTTTTCAAAATGAATAAAATAAACACCGGAAATAAGTTTTGGAATTTTTATAAGTATTTCTTTTTCATGATGAACGACGTGGTACTGAAACTCTTGTTTCCCTTGACTGTTGATGAGAGTTATAACATCTCCTTTATGAAACTCTTGTTTATTTAATTTTAAAGTAATTTCGTTGTATGCAGGATTTGGAAATATACTTAAAGCGTTATTTAATTTACGATCAGATTCTTTAATATTTACAGTTGCAGCGCCTTCATAATAAGTTAAAAACTGATTACTGCTGATGTTTGTATATGTTTCTGTTAATCCCAAAGGCCATTCTATTTTTAATGAATCAACAAGCACTCCGTTTCCTAAACCAAAATGAACTCTTAAATCATTTTGACCACAGTAAGAACTTTGAGATGATATTTCTCTCATTTGCCAAACGGGATTACCATTTATAAAAGATTTTATTTTTACTTTGGTTCCTATTGCTGACTTATTACTGATTGTTCCTATTAGTTTAACAGTTATCCAATGATTAGAGTTTGTATTGTTATGGTATAAAAAATCGCCATAATCAACTCCGTTAAATCTGCAGGTAGCAACAGTCAAATCCTCAAAACCATCATTATCATAATCTCCAAATGCACATCCGTATGACCAGGCAGAATCCTGAGTGATGATATCTGTGGTATTTCTACTAAAATTTCCGTTTCCATCATTTAAATAGAAATAATTAACCAGTTTACTTCCATTTGCAAAGGCGTTGGTAACAAATAAATCCAAATCGCCGTCATTATCAACATCGCTCCATGCTGAACTAAAAGATCTTGCAGGAGTTTTGACAACTGTATCAGAGATTATTTTTATAAAATTAAAATTTCCGTTATTTTTAAATAACCCATTATAACTTAAATCATTTGCTAAAAAAACATCTAAATCACCATCATTATCAATATCTGCCCAACTACTGCTGTTTGTATTTCCTCCATCCGATAAAAGTGGGCTACCGGTTAGTTTGGTAAAATTCCCCGCTCCGTCATTTCTATAAATAATTTCGTTTTGGTTATTTTCATTCGTAACAAATACATCTAAATCAGCATCGTTATCAATATCTACCCAATTTATATTTCTCGAAAAAAAAGCATCATTCACTAAATCCCCTACCGTTACTTTAGTGAAATTTGCATTGCCATTATTGTGGTATAAATAATTTTTTTTAATGCCTGCACTATTCGTTACGTATAAATCCACTAAACCATCTTTATCATAATCTCCCCATGCTGCGGTTTCGGAGTACCCTAAATCATTTGCTAGAATCTGAGAATTTATTTTTGTGAAATTCCCATTTCCATTATTTAAATAAAACAGATTATTTACATTATACCAATTCACTACAAAGGCATCTATATCTCCGTCGTTATCAATATCCGAAAATGTTGCCCCATCAGATGGCTTGTTATCTAAAGTTATAGAATCTGTTGTTACTAAACTAAATGTTCCTGAACCTGCATTGATATATAGAAAATTATTTTGTCCTCCACTGGGCCCATTGCTAATAAAGCAGTCGACTTGATTGTCATTATTTACATCTATCCAATTTACACTTCTTGAATCACCCGTATGTGTTGAAATAGGGGTATTTGTTATTTTATTAAAATACTGTGCATTTGCTTTATGAAATGTAATTAATATGCTGAATAATAATATATGTATGAAAAATTTCATAGTGTAAATTTATACTATACAATTGATATAATAGATGAGTATTCAATGGATTACCTGCTTCTCTGTACAGAAAACAAAAAAATAAACAATTACATGCATTTGATTATACTTTAATAAAAAAAGTCCAGCAATATGTTGCTGGACTTTTAATGATGATAGTGAGTCATTTTAATTTTTTACGACCTTGGTTGATTTTATCAATTCACCTCCCTGATTTTTAATAGTTAAAGTATACACACCATTAGCAAATTTCGAAATATCAAATTCAACATGGGTATCAAAATTTTGCGTTAATACTAATTTTCCTGTTATATCAACTATCTCAACACTTGCCTTATTGTTATTGTACAAGTATATGTTTAAAGCATCTGAAGTTGGATTTGGTCCAATAAATACAGAAACCGATGGTTCGTTATGTAAATCCGATAGACTTAACGTAAGATCTTTTGCATTTGTTCCAACTTTATTTAGTATCCAGTTATTTGGATCAACACCAATACTGGTAACAGTTCCATTTAATGCTATAGAATAATTTTCTACAGCCTGCCCATGAAACAATCTAACAATAGTATCAGGCTTTGCAGTTCTCGAAATTCTATAATCTACATCTGTTAAAAATAATGGAACGGAGCTTGGGAATGATGTTGTTTGAGTTGATTTCAAATAAAATACATTATTTACCTGATTCCATGCCACGCTAAAAGTTGGATACCCTTGTCCGTAATACCATTGGTTAAAAAATTGAGACAAATTAATTCCCGTATAATTTTCCATAAAATTTTTCATATCAATAACACTGGCAGTACTCCCACCATATGTATTTTGAAAAGACCTTATCGCCGGAAAGAATACTGAATCATTATTAATTACATAACGTAGTGTGTGAACAATGGCACTTCCTTTATCATAAGTTAAACGAGAACTGAAAATAACATTGGCATTCATTGTATCTGCATTTGTAAAATAGGAACTGCCTCCGGGTTGAGACATAACATTATTGTGTGTATTTAGCATATTGGTTGTTGCTGTCTGACCTGAAAGTGTAGGCAAATATTGATCACATAGATATTCTGAATAGCTTGCCCAACCTTCATTAATAAAAATATCTTTCCAAGCAGCACATGTAACATTATCTCCCCACCATTGATGACCTAATTCATGAGCATCAAGTCCGAAATCAAAAAAGCCCAAACTGGTCATTGTTTGATGTTCCATCCCTCCGCTAAAAGGTGCCATACAATGCCCATATTTTTCTTTATAAAAAGGATACATTCCATATAATTTTGATAATAAATTAATGGATGGTACTATATTATTTAGTGCCGTCTTTTGCCCATTAATCCATGTTGGGTTGTAGATGGCATTATCGTAAACAAAATTTTGAATGAAAATAGAATCATTAACCAGATATTGAGGTTTTGCATATAAATTATATTCTCTGTATTTAGCCGTAGCTACTGATATTAAATAATAATCAATAGGGTATTTTGATTGCCATTCGTAGCGTTTTTTATTACCAACAGTAACTACATTTTTTAATAATCCATTTGAACCAACCATGTTGGCAGAATCTGTAGTTGCATAAACCCAAGAAGAATCTATTTTGTCTCTTAAGTCCTGTTTGCAAGGAAACCAATGATAGGCCACTAAACTTTCGCTTAAGCTCCAGGTAACCTGATTTCCCCAGGCTCCTGAAGTACCAACATTATACCCATTACCTATTGCAGCGCCACCTGCAGTTGTGCAAGTTCCTTTATAATAAACAACAGCTTCAAACAATTGATTTTGAGGTATTG
>JAEUTR010000311.1 GCA_016787365.1 Bacteroidia bacterium | reverse complement strand
TGCCTCGTGATGATTTTCATTTGTAAGCTTTTCGAATATCTTATTTCTATTGTATAATTCCTTAATAATATCCATCTTTTTATCTTATTTGTTTATTGGACTTGAAGCCTGTAGTGCTGTTTTTACTGCATCTTTTAAATCTTTAAGTAGTTCATTTGCAATTTTACTATCAGCCCCACTTAACTTACCTTCGTTTATTAATCCTTGTAAATTTTTAATCCAACCCTGCGCCTTTTCTAAATGACCTAAATGCTTGCCGTTTCTAACTTCATCTCTTAAAGCATCAGCAGTACTTCCTGAAAGTATTTTTGCCGTCTTTCTATACATTTGATCAAATGCATTTCTCAATTCAGGGTTAGAAATTGATCTTGATATATGATCTCTTAATTCCTTAGGAATTAAATTTCCTGATTTTGTAAATGCAGCTATTGTTTTAGCTAAATAATCACACGGACCTCCATTATGAACTAAAATATTACTATTTGATACAAAATAAGTATGGTCATCTTCAACTATAAAGTTATAAACGTTTGTAATTGAAACAACCAACTTTATTGAATCTACAGTTATAGCTGCCTTACTATGTGTAAATAATCCATCTCCTTTCTTTATATTTTTAGCAAGTACCCATTTCTCATTTGTATAAAATGGATGATCAGGAGTAGTTTGTATTATTTCATTTGGTAAATAGATAGTATATATAGAATCTCTAACGTATTTTAAAGTACTCAAGATTTTCTTATCATTATATGTTTTTAATGAATCATTAAAAGAAATAACAGTATCGCCTATCTTTAAACTATCTATAGAAATAAGACCTCTTTTAGTTAACACTTTAGTGTTTGCTGTAAAACATCCACAAGGGTTCGCTTTTTCAAATGCCTTAAATACATTGGCTGTAACATCTATGAATTTATCGCCATGTTTTATTATCACTTTAGCTCCTTTAAAAACCTTACCTAACGGAATAACGCCTGCTATATTTATAGCTATATCACCTGCTGTTGCATCACTTCCGTCTATATTTTGACCTGTAATTAATTGATGAGCAAGTTCGACAGGCAATACAACATCGGCCGCAGTTAATACAACTTCTTTTGTTTTAATTGCTGTATTACACCATGCGTTCCATCTTTGCTTATTACGATTAAATGTTTCACTTAACTCTTGTTTAACTTTTGGATTATTAGTTTCATAATATTCTTTTCTTTCAGATTGTTTATCAAAACCAAAAAAATCGAAAAAATCAAACTTAAATTCCTTAAACTTTGGATGAGGAGTTTCTTCTTCTCCATCTAAATCAATAAAAAATATTGGTGAATTACCAGCAAACTGATAAGGAGAATAATGAGGGAATTGTCTCATTAAAGGGTCAACAGATAAAAACTTACCTAAATTTGGATTATAAATCCTAAACCCATAGTCATAAGTAGAGCCACCTCCGCCTAAGCCTTCATCATCTTTTTCCTTGCCATTAAAGCCGTATCTGTAAGCACTGCTTGTAAGTTGTCTGCCGGGCATTGGGCTTCCGAATGAATAGTAATCTGTGGCATTAATAACCTCAGCTGTGAAGTAAGTATTTACAGTTGATTGTAGACAATCAATATTTGCCCAAGCCGGATCTTCTGCATTAGTGCCAGTAGTACCACCTCTTGTAGAATTATTAGCCGCAGATGTATAATCATACATTTCCTGTCCCGAACCTTCGTTCATCTTCCAATAACCTACTAATCCTGTTTCGTTGCCAAATAAATAATTTGCCTTATTATTATTAATATCTGTTTGGCTTTTAGCAACGTTCCATAACCTAACCTCATTAATGTTTCCTTTAAAGGCTGTTGTTGTTGGACCAAAATCTTCAATTCCCACCCACAGTGGATAACTTGTATTAATATTGCCCGAACTTGTTGTCGAGGCAACGCTACTACCATCCACATAAAGGGTTACGGTACCGCTTGCGCGTTTTACCGCTACGTGATGCCATGCATTATCCCTCATATCCGCGGTGGTACTCACCACATTGTTACCATTCATGTACATGGTAAGTTTCCCGTTAAGTAAGTATAATACAAACCCCGAACCAAAACCTAATGATGTATTACGGTTACTCATAACAGCCGGATACGCATCGGTTTGAGTACTGGAAGCTTTTATTCTTGCTTCTATTGTAAAATCACCTGTTCCAAAATTATAATTTGCATTGTGATTAATTTTAGCATAATCATCATTACCATCAAAACTAAGCCCCGAACAATTCTCGGCAACAGTAATTTTTCTGTCATTTATAACTGCAACTACATTTCCTAGATGGTTACTTAATTCATAATTTTTATTGCCTAAAATACGCTTGTAGTAATTTCCATTACTATTTATTACGGTTGGGTCAATAGTACTTGTATTTGTTCCTAAACGACTCGATCCATAAATATGTTGTTCTTTTAAGCTTATTGATGGAGGATTAAACACTAACATTGGATGAATAGATTGATAAACCGCCATGACATTTCCCTGAGCGTCTCT
>JAEUTR010000295.1 GCA_016787365.1 Bacteroidia bacterium | reverse complement strand
TGCAGGAAGCAAAGATGATGGATAACATGATAAAAAAATAAATAGATTTGTTTAGCATGTTATAAATATAAATTAAAAAGAGAATAACCAATAGAGGGCTTTCCCCCTAAAAGTAAAATGCAAGCATTATTATAATACAGTTTTTACACCAATTATATACTCATTGTCTTTTCACTCAATAAAGCTACAATTTCGCTCAGCCATTTTATGCTTTATTCTTTAAATTTGTAGAATTTTTATAATTTGCGCGTCTGATTTTTTGTATAATACAAACTCAAACAACATACTATTTTAACAATTCGAAAGAATGGAGACTTATATTAATCCTTTCTAAAATCATCCATATCCCTCCTGTCTTTTTTGGTTGGTCGGCCTGCACCTCTGTCTCGTTGCATATTTGGCATTAAAAACACAGAAGGCATTCTTTCCAGTTTTTCAACAGGTGGAGAATGATCAATGTAGTTTTCTTTGGCAATTTCATAGCTTTGACGTTTTTCTATAATGCCTGTTACTTCGATAATTTTTTTAACTCCTTGAGGAAAAGACATGGTATAGCGTTCACCAATTTTTACAATGTGCGCTGCTTTTACCAACTCATCATTTAGTTTGACTTTATTACTTTTAATAGCATCACTGGCTAACGAACGAGATTTATACATTCTTATAGCCCATAAATAACTATCTAATCTTATGCTTTTTTCCATGGTTCGTAAACCAAATATAATAATTGTTTTGTCACCCTAATACCAAAGGCTATCGATATGTTTCAGGGCCTCAAGAGATGCTGAAACATATTCATGGTTTTAATTTTTAATTTGTTTATTAATAGTTTCTTTAGCGCGCTCACTATAAAAACCTTTATTGTTTGCAATATATTGCAATAGTTTTGTAGCCTCATCGGTTTGTTTCAAATTTAATAAACACAAGGCCTGATAAAATTCCGATTCCTGATGAAAGATATTATTCAGATTATCTAAATTTTTTTGGAAATACGTTTGTGCAATGGCATATTTACCTAATTGATAATAACACATTCCCAAATAAAACTGGGCGTTGGCATCGTCAGGGTTATATTCATATAAAACAGAAAGTTCTTCAATACAGTTTACATTATTTTTTGAATTGAATAGTCGCATGGCTTTTTGTATGATTTTATGTGCAAACTGTACATTAGACGTATTTAAATTCGTTTTTTCGATATCTGATGCGTTTCCATATTGTGCAGATAATCCTAAATTGGAAGACAAATTAATTGATTGATTTTGTTTAAAATAATACAGTCGATAATTTGTAATTTTCAAATTATGAATGAAAATAGTTGGTGCATTTGGTGTAAACTGAAATATAATATCTTTCTCATTTTCTTGTTCAGATAAGTTAACATCTAGGGGTTTGCTTGGCAATGTTTCTATCATTTCGGGTTCGGCCATTTCTACTGCATTATTTACAATTGTATTATAATGCTCTACGTTTTTCGTTTCAATTTTTGGAAACACGGTGTCGATTGCAGTAATAAAGTTTTCAAGTTTATGTTGAGCCTTTTCTTCTTCTATCGATTGATAAACAGAAGGGTGGTTTTTGCTTTTTTGAAAAATCACGAAAAAGATAGAGATGCCAATGAATAAGCCACATAGCACACTTATGAAAACAGTATTAAATAAACCTGATCCTCCTTTTGTTTTCCGATCTACTAACTGATTTAGTTCTTCTATTTCGTGAGTGGTGACATTAAATTGTTCGAATGAAACAGACGACAAATAATTTAAATCAGTTGCTTGCATCTTCTTTTCTAATGCCTTTTTTTGCTCATTAGTGAGCTTATTATATTTGATTATGTCGTTTGGATTAAGCATTTATTTATTTTCTCGTATTTTTTCTTCCAATAATAATTTTAAATTTCGTTTGCCATTTTGGATATAACTTTTGATTTCGTTTAAAGTGAATCCTGTTTCATCTGCAATATCTTGGTAGCTTTTGTTTTGTAAATAAAATAACTCTACACAAATACGTTGATTTTCTTTAAGTTTTGGCAGGCTTTCTCTCATCTGCTCTATAAGTAAATCATCGTGTATAGCATTTATTTTTTCTTCCTTATCTAAATCCGGTGTTTCATATTCAAATTCGTAATACGATTTAATATTTTTTGTTTGAGATTTGTTTTTGCGAATTATTGAAATACAATGGTTTCTAACCACAAAACTTAACCAACCTTTAAAATTTTCAATTTCTCTGTTATTAATATCCAGCATCAATTTTTCAAACAACTGCATAGTGGCATCTTGCGCTTCTTCTTTATCTTGAAGATAAAATAAACATGTTCCATAAACGACAGATACGTGTTTTTTAAACAAATCAGCAAACAATTCCTTATCATCACTTTGTTTGTAGTGTTTTAGCAATTCTTCATCGCTGGTAAATTGTTTTTTCTTAAAAAGCCACATATTTAATTAGTAGACGCACTGATAAATTTATTCCATAAAATTTATTTTTCATTATTTTTTATGAAATTATTCAAGCTTTACGTCTTAAAGTTAAAGAATGCATTTCGAATAAAACAAGTTTAATTATTAAAATAAAAAATCATGAAAAATTTAAAACAAATGGTATATGCTAGTTTACTTATAATAAGTAGCATGCAGTTATTTTCGCAAAATTCAATGGGCGCATTAAAAGGCCAAATTTTAACATCAGATAAGGAACCGCTTATTGGTGGAACTATCAAAATTTTGCAAGGCGGTGTTTTTATTGGTGGAACAATTACTGATGAAAAAGGGATGTACACATATAAACCCTTAAATGCTGGTGGATATGATCTTATTATTTCTAGTGCAGAAAGCCAAACAAAAAAAATAACCAATATTCAGGTTAGTTCCGAACGAACTACATACGTTGACGCAACAGTATCTTTAAATGCGTTTGATGCAATTGAGATTGTTGCCTATGCCAAGCCAATTATTGATCAAACATTTATGGATATAAAAGAAATAACTGCCGAAGATTTTTTACATATGGCCGTGGACAGAGGAGATATTATTGGATCGGTAGTTAATATTTCTTCTGAAGCTAATGTGGATTCAGATGGCGAATTGCATATCCGAGGAGGAAGAGGAGATGCTACCGCATATATTGTAGATGGGATAAAATCACCAAATATTACGGGAGTATCGGCACTAGCGGTTGAAAATATTGCAATTATTACAGGCGGAATTCCTGCTCAGTATGGAGATATTACCAGTGGAGTAATTGTAGTAACCACCAAAGATTATTTTAGTGTATTACAAAGCAATAGGATGCGAAGTGCTTATATGGCAGAGAAAAGACAACGATTAAAAAGAGAAAAAGAAATGATTGAGGCGGAGCAAAAACGTAAAATGGAAATTGAAGAAGAGCTCAAAAAAGAAGCTTTGGAAAAAAAGGGTTAATTTAAAAATCAGATTAAAATAAAAACGCCTCATTGTTCAACAATGAGGCGTTTTGTTATTTCTTATAAACCATCACGTTAAATACAAATGGTTGAATTTTTTTTATTTGTTCGCTGCGTTTCAATCCGCGTAAATTAGATTTTTTGGTTACTAATACTAAATCTTTTTTCAATGAATCATTTTCCAACTTATCAATAGTTTGTTTAATGAAGTTGGATTTAATAGCAAATGCAGTTGCTTCTGCAGAGCTTTGTTTTCCGCGAATAACTCCAATAATATTTCCCTGTTCGTCCATTAACGGACCGCCGCTATTTCCAGGGTTTACAGGAATTGAAATCTGATACATGGTAGTATCGTTATTAAATCCTGTCATAGAACTTAACGCGCCTTCTCCATAAACAGCATCTCTGCGAGGGTAACCCAAAGTAAAAATCTTATCTCCGATTTCGGATGTATTCTCTTTAAATGAGAAAGGGAATGCAATATTTTTAATAGCTTCAATGTTATCTATTTTATAAATAGCAATATCCAAAGATGGTTCGCTAACAATTAACTTAGCTGAAGCCCGGTCTAACATACTATTTGTAACAAATACAGAATCTGCATTTTTAACCATGTGATAACTTGTAATGAAATAACCTTTATTGTTTAAAGCAAAACCAGTTCCCTCGATATTTGCAGGAGCATAGGTTTTAAATCGCTTATTGGTTGCTCCTTTAATCCCTTCAATAATCGCATCCTGAGAATATTTTAACTCAGTAACATCACGTTTTAAATCCGTAATCGCATTACTTTGTTGTTTTAATAAATATCCACCAGTACTTAAGATAGTTACAGTACTTATAACAGCAATAATTGCTACAGACGCTGCTACAGCAAATGTTTTGCCATGTTTTTTAATGAATGTTTCGTCTTGTTTTATAGAAACAATTTTGGCATCACTACCAAATTCTTGTTTATGAATGGTAGATAAAATTTGCTTTAAGTGCGTACGTTGTTCGTGTTGATTTATACCTTCGATTAATGTCTTATGCTTTTCAAAAGCAATTGCAAATTCAGAATCCGTTTTTATACGTGTTTCAAATTCGTTTTTTTCTTCAGCACTTAGCGTTCCAAAAATATAATTGTCAAATAAATCTGTTGCTCTCATCTCTTGTTCCCTTTCTATATACTAGTTTTCAAAAAAATACCGTTTCAATCGTTGTAAACATTTATACTTTTGCGTTTTAGCATTGTCTGAATTGGTATATCCAAATTTCTCAGATATTTCATCCATACTTAACTTATATATATAAAAGTCTTTTAATAGTGTTTTGCAAGGTTCACCTAAGTTTTCCATGCAAGTATTCATTTTCTCAATGTCCGATTCTTTTTTCAGATGATCTGTAATTTCGTCGGTTACGTCAACTACTTCATTTTCCTCGTCTTCTTTAAAACGAGCTAAATGACCGCTACCTCTCAATTGCTTTAACCAAAGACGTTTGGCAATCGAAAAAATAAAAGTTTGTAGCTGACAATTGAGTTCAAAGGTTGGCTTTTGCACATTTTCATAAACAACAATAATTGTTTCTTGATAAATGTCGGCAGCAGCTTCGCTATTACCACTATTGTTTACAACATATTTAAGAACGAGGTTATAATACTTTTTGTATAAAGCGCGCAACACCGCATCGTTGTTATGCTTGAGCCCTTCAATAAATTCAAGGTCTGTGTACGCTACTTTCGACATAAAGTCTTTGTTTACATTAATACCTAAAGGGTCTAAAGGTAACCCAAAAAGGAAGGTTTATAATAGTAATTTATTGATTATCAGGTGTTTTATAAGAAAATCTTCCCCCCCTGTCCTCTCAAGAGGGAATTGGATTATTTATTCATTAAATCTTCTATTTCATCTGCTTCTAAAGGAATGTTTTTCATTAAATCATCATTTCCTGTAGGAGTAATTAAAATATTATTCTCTAAACGAATACCTAATCCTTCTTCCGGAATATAAATTCCTGGTTCGCAAGTAAACACCATACCTGCTTGCATTGGTTCTGCAAAAAAACCAACATCATGTACATCTAACCCTAAAAAGTGAGACGTACCATGCATGAAATATTTTTTATAAGCCGGCCAAGCGGGATTTTGATTTTTTACTTCATCTGATTTAATTAAACCTAACTGCAACAATTCTTCTGTCATTAAATCGCCAACGGCTTTGTTGTATTTTTCAAATGTATTACCAACTACTAACATGTTTGTAGCAGCTTTCATAACGCGTAAAACCGCATTATAAACTTCTTTTTGACGTGGGGTGTATTTTCCGTTTACCGGAATAGCACGAGTCATGTCGCTGGCGTAGTTTGCATATTCTGCAGCTACGTCTAATAAAATCACATCGCCATCTTTACAGGCTCTATTATTTTCTACATAGTGTAAAACACAAGCACTAGCACCACTCGCTACAATTGGTCCATATGCAAAACCACGGCTTCTGTTACGAACAAACTCATGAATTAATTCTGCTTCAATTTCATATTCCATGACTCCAGGTTTCAAAAAGCTTAGTAAACGACGAAATCCTTTTTCAGTAATGTTACATGCTTGTTGAATGGCTTCTACTTCCAACGGATGTTTGATAGCACGAATGCGGTGCATAATTGGTGCCGAACGTTGAATTGCGTGTAAAGGAAACTGTTCTTTAATTTTTTTGTTGAAACGCATTTCTGCTGTTTCCATATCAATGTAACGACGCGTGTGCTCGTTGCTGTTTAAATAAATATGTTCTGCTTGAAAAACAAAGCCTTTAAATATTTTATCGAACTCGTGGTGCCAATAAATGTTTTCAATGCCACTAGCTTCCTTTGCTTGCTCTTTAGTCAATTTTGCACCTTCCCACACAGCAATTAAATCGCTGGTTTCTTTAATAAATAAAACTTCTTTATGTTTTCCATCTTTCACATCAGGGAACATCATTAAGATAGTGTCTTCTTGATCAATGCCTGACAAATGCAATAAATCGCTGTTTTGTACAAAGCCAAAAGAGCCATCTCCATTAGTTGGCAAAATATCGTTACTTACAAATAAGGCTACTGAATTTGGTTTTAAATGTTTGATAAAATTTTTGCGATTATCAATATATAAATCTTTTTTAATGGCAGTATATTTCATAAAAGTGTGTTTTAAGGTACGTACTAAGATATAAGTTTTTGTGATGAATAGCTAAAACAAGACAAAAAAATAGCGAGAATAAATCTCGCCATTAACATTTAAAAGTAAAGTATGATTTTAATCAAGTGTGATATATATTGCTAAATGATCACTATAACCATTAAAGTATTTTTCACCGCTATAAGTACGGCTTGGTCTTTCTTCGCCTGTTTTTGCATTTTTATATAGCACAAAATCCTTACGTAAAATGTGCGCATTTTTAGGATTAAATTTGTATCCTTTTTTGGCACCTAAAAATCCCTGCGAAACGATAATTTGATCAAGCACTCTCCACTCTTTATCATAATAGTGGGTACCTTGTTTTGCAACATCTAATGTTTGGTAGGCATTATATAAATCACCTTTATCTTTTGGTTTATCACTTGCTTTTAAAGTACTTAAAATACTATTATTATCTGGATGATCATTAAAATCTCCCATCACAATAATTTTTGCTTTAGGGTCTTTTTTTTGTAATTCATTTATTTTATTACGTACTTGTTCGGCTGCGTAAATTCGGCGAGGTTCCGATTCTTTTTCACCTTCTCTGCGGCTTGGCCAGTGATTCACAAACACATAAACTACGTCACCATTAGTAGCTTTTAAAGTTGCAAATAAAACATTACGGGTTTTATAGTCACCTAAAGAAGGATTAGTTGCATTTAATTCTTTAAAATCAACTAAGGTAAATACAGATTTATCATATAATAAACCAACATCAATACTGCGTTCATCCGGACTATCCGTACAAAGTATGCCATAAGAGGTTGCTTTTAATTGAGATTTTGAAACTAGTTCTTGTAAAACTTCTTTGTTTTCAACTTCCACTAAACCTACTAAATTTGGTAATCCCGATCCGGCAACAGTTGAATCAAGTACTTGAGCAATTTTGGTTAACTTATTCATAAAACGCGTTTCATCCCATTTCAAAGGAGATTCAGGCAAAAACTCATCGTCTTTTTTATTTGGGTCGTCTTTAGTATCAAAAAAGTTTTCGCAATTATATAATGCCACGGTAATTGGAGTTTTTGTTTGAGCAAAAACAGTCACAAAGCCTAGTAATAGCAGAGTTGAAAAAAGTAGGTTACGCATACATCAAAGGTAGTTAAAAATTAATTGACAGTTTAAAGGTATGATTTCAAAAATTAAACCATATTTACATATTGTTATTATTTCCTAAATTAATCTGTATGAAAAAATATTTTACCATAAAAAACATCGCTATCTTTTTAATGTTTCTTTTTTTAGCTATACAATCTATTAGAATTGATAAAACAATATCACCAGTAAACCCCGAAACAGATTTTATCGCTTTAACTTCAGCTAATACTGAAGTTTCAGGAATGTTAAAAACGGCTTGTTACGATTGTCATTCCAATCAACCAACGTATCCTTGGTACACAAATATTGCTCCTGTATCCTGGTGGATAAAACATCATATTGATGAAGGAAGCCATCATTTAAATTTTTCGATTTGGGGAACTTATAAAGAAAAACGCAAGAACCATAAATTAGACGAGTGTATTGAAATGATTGAAGAAGGTGAAATGCCAATGAGTTCTTATACAATTATGCATAGTGAAGCTAAATTAACGGATGCACAAAAAATGCAATTAGTAGAGTTTTTTAAAGCACAGAAAATGGTAATGACAGAGCCGGCAGAAGACCAACACTAAAAATCTAACACTAATATTTCAACGCGCCTATTTTGTTCTTGCTCATTCGCAGTTGCTTTTGGGAGTTTGAATAGCATTTCATGATCGCCCTTACCATCAATTTCTATTCGTTTTTCATCAATACCTTGTATAGCTAAATAATTTCTGATAGATGTTGCTCGCCCCTTGGTAAAAGCCATAATACCTTGCTCATCCATCATATCTCTGCCGTTTGAGTGGCCAATAATTTTAATTTTTAGAGTCTTATTTTTCTTTAAAAGTTTGGCTAAGTTATTCATAGATGGAATTGCTCTTGGCAAATATTGAACTGACCCAGGAACAAAATTAATAGAGCCAATAGAATATTTATTTCCTTTTTTGAGTTTGGGTAATATGGTTTTAAGTGTCTTTAGTTGTGCTGTATCGGCCAGCGTAATGCTTTTCGTAAAACTAAAACTGCTATCGTTATAAAAATTTAAATTATATGATTGATTTTTAGTTAGTGGTGCAATAAAATTGTAGCTACCATCGTCTGCTGTTTTTTCAAGCAATACCGTATCACCTTTTTGATTCGTTAAGACAATCTCCGTTTTAATTGGCTTATTATTATCATCAGCGACTGTTCCTTTAAATAAAACAGGTTGAGCAATTTCAAATTCAATGGTATGTCCATCACCTTTTTCATATACATTATCTAATACTAAATAATAAATTTCTCCCTTTTTTACAGCTAAGCTTTTGCAGTAGGCAGCACCAACACCATGTTTAACCAATTCGTTTGTTGATTTATAATTTAATCCTGTTTTGCCATTTAATTCTTCTTTATCTCTGCTAATACAAGCTCTGATAGGATTTATTTTATGTTTTTGTAAACTATCACAAAAATTATTTTTATCAGATTTAAATATCATAAAATCATAATCATCATCCGCCTGAGTGGGAATGATATTCATGGTTAATTCACCAGACATATTTATAATAAGTTTGTACCAAGAAGAATTATGTTCTTTTTCAAAAGCAAAGTTTGTTTTTTGTTTAGACGTGCTAATTTCTTTAAGCTCTCCAAATCCTTTAGGGGCAATAGTTTTACCGTAAATTGTTTTGCTATTAATGGCAATTACTTTAGCTTGATTGCAATCACAAAAAACAGTATCTAGTTTTTTGGTTTGAGAAAATAATTGTATGGATAAAAATAAAAAGATAAACCGCATGGTTTTATAATGATGATTGAAAGAGAAAGTTACATAATAATGTGTTCATCTTATTATTAAAAAATTATAGAATTAAAACAGTTGTAGTATAATTGTAGTTGCTGTAAAAAAGAAACTAATTTTGCCGTAAAATTTAACACATTATGAAAAACTACAAATTAGCTATTTTTTTATTTATTGCAGTAGCATTTGCTATTAATAAAGGAGTTTCACAAACTAAACCAGGAAGTTGGGCAGAGCTAAAAGCTTACCACACGGCTATGTCAACAACATTTCATCCTTCTGAAGAAGGCAATTTAGAGCCTATTAAGACCAGAAGTGGGGAATTAGTAGAGGCAGCTAAAGCATGGAAAAATAGTACTCCGCCCGCTGACTTTAACAAGCCAAACATAAAAGAAAAGTTAAATCAATTATATATCGAATCGGTTGCTTTAGATAATCTTATTAAAGATAAAAAAGTTACAGATAAAGAGATTAAAGATTTATTGGCAAAATTACACGATCGATTTCATGAAATAGTTGGGGCTTGTAAAGCAGAAAACAAAGAGGAAGCTCACTAAAATTAATACAAATAAAAAATCCTTGGCTTATTACCAAGGATTTTTTTATTTGTATGATTACTTCATAACAAGCTCAATATTTGCTCTTGTTACAATCCTAATAATACTTCTTCTGGAACTTTACCGCCAAATAACATGCGACTTGGATTCTCTAGCATTTCTTTTACTTTTACCAAGAAACCAACAGATTCTCTTCCGTCAATAATACGATGATCATAACTTAAGGCAATGTACATCATTGGGCGAATTACTACTTGTCCGTTAACGGCCATTGGACGTTCAACTACATTATGCATTCCTAAAATGGCACTTTGTGGAGGATTAATAATAGGAGTACTCATCATACTACCAAATACGCCACCGTTAGTAATCGTAAATGTACCACCTTCCATATCAGCAATAGTTAATTTGCCATCTCGTGCTTTTACTGCCAAATCTTTAATTCCTTTTTCAATATCGGCTATGCTCATTAATTCTGCATTACGTAATACAGGAACCATTAATCCTTTTGGTGCGCTCACGGCGATTCCAATATCACAATATTTATTATACACTAATTCATCTCCATCAATCATACCGTTTACTGCCGGATAATGGTATAACGCTTCGGTAACTGCTTTTGTAAAGAAACTCATGAAACCAACATTTGTTCCATATACTTCTTTAAATTTATCTTTGTATTTAGCACGAATTGCATAAATTTCACTCATGTCAACTTCGTTGAAAGTCGTTAACATAGCAGTTTCGTTTTTAACCGCTACTAAACGCTTTGCAACAGTTTTACGTAAAGACGTCATTTTTGCTCTGTCTTTATCTCTTCCACCCTGCCAACTATTGCTTAATACTTTTTGCGCAGTTGGTAAACCGTTAGATAAAGCCGCTAACACATCTTGTTTAGTAATACGACCATCTTTACCAGTACCATTCATTTGACCAGCGGAAATATTGTTTTCTGCCATGATTTTTGCCGCAGCAACACTTGGTGTGCCAGTTGCATACGATGTGGTTGCTGGAGTAGAAGAAACTTTTACTTCTTCTTTTTTAGCTTCCACTTTTACTTCCGCTTTTGGAGTTTCTACGGCGGCTTTTGCTTCTGGCTTAAAAGATGTGTCTATTTTTACAACTACTTGACCAACTTTAACGGTATCGCCTTCGGCAGCTAATACTTCAATTTTACCGGATTCTTCCGCGTTTAATGTTAAGGTTGCTTTATCAGAATCGATTTCGGCTAATACCTCATCTTTTTCTACAACATCACCTGTGTTTTTTACCCAACGTGCAATAACTACTTCTGTGATTGATTCGCCCGGACTTGGTACTTTTAATTCTACAATTGCCATATTCTTATTTATGATTTAAGATTTATGAAGTCAGATTTTTAAATTCTTAAATCTAAATTCTGACTTCTTACTTTGTTTTACTTTACTAATACTTTTGAAAAAATGGTTGTCATAATTTCTTCGTTCTCAGCAGCGTGACGTTTTGCAAACCCTGTAGCGGGACTTGCGGCAGCACTTCTACCAACATATTTTAAATTTAATGAACGTAAGTTATTGTCTACAAATCTCCAAGGTCCCATATTTTCAGGCTCTTCTTGAACAAATAAATAACTTGTTGCTTTGTTGTATTTTTTCAATACAGCATCTATTTGTTTTTGAGGAAAAGGATATAGTTGTTCTAAACGAATAAATGCAATGTCTTCAACACCCTCTTTTTCTCTGCGTTCAATTAAATCGTAATATACTTTACCAGAGCAGAATGCCACACGAGTTACTTTTTTAGCATCAATGGTATCATCTAATACTTCCTGAAAATTAGCTTTTGTAAAATCAGTTAGTTTGCTTACGCAAGAAGGGTAACGTAATAATTTTTTAGGAGTAAAACATACTAGTGGTTTACGGAAATCTCTGCATAATTGACGGCGAATTACGTGGAACTGTTGTGCCGGCGTTGTCGCATTTACAATTTGCATATTATTTTCAGCACAAGCCTGTAAAAAACGCTCCATACGTGCACTTGAATGTTCCGGGCCTTGTCCTTCATATCCATGTGGCAATAACATTACTAAGCCATTCATTCGGCGCCATTTATACTCTGCTGAGGTTAAATACTGGTCAATAATAATTTGTGCTCCGTTAAAGAAATCTCCAAATTGCGCTTCCCAAATAGTTAAAGTATTTGGTGCTGCAAAAGCATAACCATATTCAAAACCTAAAACACCATACTCACTTAGTAAAGAGTTATAGATGTCTAATTTTACTTTGGCGTCAATATTATTTAATGGAGTATATTCTTCTTCGCTGTCCTCAATTTTTACAATTGCATGACGG
Organism: Bacteroidia bacterium; assembly: GCA_016787365.1. GTDB lineage: Bacteria > Bacteroidota > Bacteroidia > B-17B0 > Aurantibacillaceae > UBA4416. The sequence continues at coordinate 4,579 of JAEUTR010000295.1, read as the reverse complement.
TGAGAGAAAGTTCCACGCTCTACATCTTGTCCACTAAAACGAACCGGAAATCCCTCTTTCATTAAAGAACCATACGCTAGTAATTCTCCCATAGCCCAGTCATAATTATCGTTAGCAATCATAGCTTTACGATCATCAAATAATTTCTGAATTTTATTGAAGAATTTTTTGTCTTTTGGTAACTCTGTTGATTTTTTTGCAATTTCTAAAAATAATTTTTCGTCAATGGCTGTTTTTGGAGAAGTTTCAAAATCAGTTGGACCCGCCATTTTCACCCCTTTCCAATTACCTTCCAAGAAAGAAGTAATTTTTGCTTTCTCGGTTTTTTTAGCTTCGTCTAAATTGATATCTAACTCCGATTTAAAAGTTGTTTCTATTTCTTTAGCTTCATTTGCCAGTGAGTTTCCATCATTGGTTAATTTTTTTACATAAATATCTTTTACGTTTGGATGTGCGGCAATAGCTTTATATAATAAGGGTTGAGTGAAACGAGGTTCATCACCTTCGTTGTGGCCATATTTACGGTAACACAATACATCAATAAACACATCGCGGTGAAATGTTTGACGAAATTCCATCGCTAATTTAGAGATAAAACATAATGCTTCTACATCATCACCGTTTACGTGAAATACAGGGCTTAATACTACTTTTGCAACGTCAGTACAATACGTCGAAGAACGAGCATCTAAAAAGTTAGTAGTAAAACCCACTTGATTATTAATCACAAAATGGATTGTTCCGCCTGTTTTATAACCATCTAGTTGGCTCATTTGTAAAACTTCATAAACAATGCCTTGTCCTGCAACAGCGGCATCACCATGTAAAGCAATAGCACAAGCTTTTGAATTATCTCCTTTGTGACGGTTATCAATTTTTGCACGAACAATTCCTCCAACAACAGGGGCTACTGTTTCTAAGTGAGATGGATTAGGCGTTAAGCTAATATGAACTTTTTTACCTTCATCGCTTAATTGATCAGAAGAGTAACCCATGTGATATTTTACATCGCCATCAAATAAAGAATCTTCGCTGGGTCTGCCTTCAAATTCAGTAAATACATCTTTATAACTTTTATTCATGATATTAGTCAACACGTTTAAACGCCCGCGGTGAGCCATACCAATTACATAATCTTCAATTCCTAAATTTACACCATGCTCCATTAAAGCATTCATTGCGGGAATAACCGCTTCTCCTCCTTCTAGAGAAAAACGTTTTTGTCCAACAAATTTGGTGTGTAAGTAGTTTTCAAAAACAACTGCCTGAGTTAATTTTTTAAGAATAACTTTTTTCTCCTGATTAGAGAACGCGGGAGTGTTTCTGTTTTTTTCCATACGCTCTTGTAACCACTTTACAACTTGTGGTTCACGCATGTATAAATATTCGGCACCAATACTTTGGCAATATGTTTGATCTAAATGATAAACAATATCTTTTAGCTTAGCATTACCAATACCAATTTCATTACCCGCCTGAAAAACAGTTTCTAAATCTTTTTCGCTCAATCCAAAATTCACCAAATCCAAAGTTGGTTCATAATTTCTACGCTGACGAACAGGGTTTGTTTTTGTAAACAGATGCCCGCGCTGGCGGTAGCCATTTATTAAACTGATCACTTTAAACTCTTTAGCTACATTTTCAGGAATCGCGCCGCCGTCCGATTCGTAGGAAGTACGGGCAAAATCAAAGCCTTTAAAGAAATCGCGCCATGAAGCGTCAACAGAATTTGGGTCTTGGGAATACTGCAAAAATAAACTCTCAATAGCGTTTACATCGCTTGTGCCAACATAGGAAAATTTGTCCATTTTTATTTTCGTTAAAAAACAGGGCTAATTTAAGGATTTTAATGGAATTTGGGGCTTAAAAATGGTATATTTTTGCTTGTGTATGTTTTGAAGAAGACACCTATTTACTTTATCAAAACTACCAATTTATTAATTAAAATGGCTTTTAATTAAAGATAATGGATAAAGGAATAAACAAATACATTGTTTATTCCTTTATTATTTTCTGTTGATACGTTTTGTATTCTGTATTAATACTAAGAAAATATAAGCCTGATTTTAGTTCTTCAATGTTTAACAAAAATTCCTGATTATCAGAATTGAAAAGTGTTTGACCTGATAATACTTCACGACCTGATATATCAAATAATTTAATAGTACTTAATTGATCGGTTTTTGAATGGTAACTAATAGTGAGGTAATTGCTAGCAGGGTTAGGCATTACCAAAGGTTTATTTTTTTCTTCTGAATTTTCCACAAAAATAGTCTTATGGTATTTATAACTACCATCTAAATCAACCTGTTTTAATCTGTAATATGCATTACAAGCTACATCATTATACTTATAAGTTAATTGACGGCTGCTGCTTCCTGATAATGATCCGCTTTCGATTTTTGAGAGCGATACAAAATTAATTGCATCTACGCTTTTTTCTATTTCAAAATAAGCATTATTTATTTCCGAAGCAGTTGCCCAGCTAAGTGTATTTATGTTGCTTGTGCCTTCGCCTTTAAAATAAAGTAGTTCTATCGGTAAAACCGTAAAGTTTTCTAACACATTTCCTGTTACTTCAATTTGAAAATCAACATCACTTGTTGCCGTCCCACTTGTAGATGATACACCATCCACACAGACATAATACGTTTTATTTGCCGCTAATCCTGTACATTTTAAAACACTGTTGTATAATATAATAGTACCAATTGCAGGCCCGGATAAGGGATTAGGATTAGTTCCTAATGAGTTATCGCCCACATAAGCAGATCCTGCAACTCTTGTCCAGTTTGCTGCAACACATGGACTTGCCCCAGGATCTAATACAACTGCTTGATACCCTGTACTTGACCCTGAATATTTATTAATCATACTGATAAATACATTTGCAGTTCCTCCGGTAGCATCTGTTCTAAAACTATACCAAATAGTGTTATCAATAGTTGCATTTGTGTGCTGCCCTTCAGTTGCTAATCTCCAAGGAGATCCTGCGGTCCCTACTATAGGATCTGTTGAAGCGTTTTCATCATATGTAAGTCTTGTTCTTCCATAATAATTATAATACTTGTCTATTTTTTTTGGGAAAGAGCAATCATTATAATTTGGGTATCCTGTTTCAGAATTTGTTACCCATACACTAGAAGTTAAATTTCCATTAGGTGTATCTCTAAATTCTAATTCCCAACTATTTAATGTTCCTGTGTAGGTTCCTCCTCCGTCTCTAATTTTTAATGTCCAAGTACCATTAGGCGTGCCTGTTGCGCCAGTATTTATGGTTGAAGTAAACGAATTTTCAGGAATCCAACTAGCAGGCGTATTTCTTCTATAAGTAGTAGTTGCTCCCAAAAAAGTAGCCATAGTCATGGGCGCATCATCTCTAAAATAGGTGTCTACAAAATTTTCGTAAGTACTTACCGTTCCTGGCTTTGTAAATAATTGTATAACTGTTCCTCCTGGGGAAACGAGTTGCACACTTAAATTAAATTTAGATTGGTGGGTAATGTTAAGTTTCACTCTGTATAAACCCCAAGTGCTATTCATCAACGTTTTAGACGGAGACGTGCTAACCGTCATATTAAAACTTTTATATGAGTTATCTCTAACAATCGTAGCATTTGGACTTGAGGAGAACGTTTGAACACCCTGACTTTGTATATTACCAAGTCCGAAAATAATTCCAAAAAATAAAGCGAAAATCTGTCTCATGTAATAAAATTAGTGAAAATTAATTGTTTTTTTGTCGCTACTTTTTTTAAAAAATCAGATGCTATATTTCGGGTATTTGCAAAGCAATTTTATCGGTATTTTAAAAATTGTTAGTATAATATGAAAGAAAGCTACGTGTTAGAAAATTTCCACTTCACTTCTAATCAAAAACAAATGTTAATTTATAGTTTAAAAAAGCTCAAATATTAGAGCAAATTGTCTACTTTTGTAGGATGAGGAATATCGTATTAATAGCGTTTTTATTGGTAAAAGGCTTAGTAACTTTTTCGCAGGAAAACCCAAATGCTAATTCTATTCAAACTTCTTTAAAAATAAGGGCTCTTCAGGAAAAAAAAGAAGAATACCACAGACGAACCAATGGAGAGTGCGATGGTTACCGTGTAAAAATTCATTTTAGTGCCGATAAAACCAGAGCCAAAGAAGTACAAGCTAAGTTTTCAAGTAAATATAATGATGTTCCTACTTATGAGGATTACCAGCAACCAAATTTTGTAATTAATGTTGGCGATTTTAAGACTAAACTGGAAGCCTTTGAGTTATTGAAAAAAATCAAAGAAGATTATCCCTATGCTTTTATAGTTAAAAGTAAAATCAGGCCTACTAAATTGTAGTTTTAGACATAAGACTATTCCTATTTTAAAAAATACGTTATTTTTGCGCACCTGAACCAAAAGTACAATAACCGTATTTTTTAATTTCTAAAATTTATATGAAAACAATAGATAGTCTTAATTTTCAAAACAAAAGAGCCTTAATTCGTGTGGATTTTAACGTGCCCTTAAATGATTCGTTTGATGTTACAGATGATACACGTATTAGAGCCGCTGCCCCGACTATTAAACAAATTTTA
>JAEUTR010000268.1 GCA_016787365.1 Bacteroidia bacterium | reverse complement strand
TAGGCAAGAGTATTGAGCTTTACCATCGGTTAAAACAGAGGCATCATTACTCGTTACTCTTTGAATTAAATCCAAAGCGTTTTCGCCTTTTAAAATAAATTCGCCCATATGGCTCACGTCAAATACACCCACTGCATTTCTAACAGTTGCATGCTCATCGTTTAATCCGCTATAAGAAACAGGCATATTATAACCTGCAAATGGAACCATTTTTGCTCCTAAAGAAATGTGTTTTTGTGTAAGTGCTGTGTTTTTCATATATCTAAATTATTTATTTTTTATTGTTATATGGTATAGCCAGTTTAGTTGGTTGTGTTTGAGTTTCGGTAAACATGGCTATTTCATATTAAATTAATTGGTTTACGAATGTATATAAAATTATAATTTATTTTGGCGTTTTATTTTTTCTAATTCTTCAACATCTAACTGATCTTTTAAACGATTAGCAGCCTTTTTTGACTCGATAAGTTGATTGATGTGGAAAAAACGAACAGATACGTTTTCAATGATTGCTTCATTGGAGACTTCATAACAGGCATCAAATTTTTCTTGCTCAAAGCCTTTTAATTTCGTCATAACGTCCAACTCAAACCCCGATGGCAAATTGATAGAAGACCAACCAGGCACAAAATCTATGTTTTGTAAATCAGGAATAGTATTTAGACCCGTTTCTTTGAGAGATTTTTGAAGGGCTTCTCTGTTTTCTATTGAATCTTTAATCCAAATATCAATGTCGGAAGTTAAGCGATTGTAACCATTTAAAATGGAGGCAAAGCCGCCGACCATGATGTATTTTAATTTGTTTTTTTCAAATGCACGCCACAAATCAAGAAGTTCATCATCTGCAATATCCATTCCTATTTTTGATTAGTGTGTGTAATTATTTTTGCCTTAGATAGCATTTTTGAAATTCTCACCAAGCGAATAAAATTTTTATAACGCTGCACATATACCTCATTTGGAGTAGTGTCCTTTTTAACGGTTGAATCCATAGGCAAATTTACTATTTTATTAGAGATTTTAAAACACCCACATAGGTATCTTTATGAGCATTTACGGAGTAGTTTTTAACTACTGTTTCTCGTCCCGCTTGCCCAATTTTGTGACGTAAGTCACTATTTTCTATTAATAACGAAAGGCAGTTGACCCATTCTTGCTCAGTTGCCGCTAAAAAGCCGTTTTTTCCGTGTTCAATAATATCTGAATTTACACCAACATTACTCATGATGGTTGCTATTCCACAAGCCATGTATGAAAGGCCTTTTAGCCCGCATTTGCCTTTAACCCATTCGTCGTTTGGTAGCGGCATAATACCTATATCAAAACAGTTTAAATCGTCTACTTCCGTTTTCGAACTCCAGTTTTTACTTATAACATTTATTTCGGGATGAGAGTAAGAGCCCTGTCCGATGACATGAATTTCGATTTTATTCGGGTATTGAGTTTGTATTTGTTTTAAAGCCGAAATTGCCATTTCAAAGTGCTTAATCGTGCTAATACTTCCACTCCAACCAATTACTATTTTTTCTTTGTCAGGCTGAGCGGAGTCGAAGCCTCTTAGTTCTGGTTTTGGAATATGAAATTCTGTGTCAATTGTTGTTGGGATGACGAGGGTGTTTTTATTAAACTGTTTGGCGTAATTAGCTAAAAATTGATTTCCAGCAATAACAGCATGCGCGTGAGCAATATTGATTTTTGTTTTGTCGGGATTTTTTAAAAACTCAAATTTTTTATTTTCTGGCGATGTATCTAATAACCAAATGCTATCATCAAAATCAAAAATAACTTTGTGTTTTTTAAAGAATTGTTTTTCGAAATAGGAAGATCCTAACAACAAGGCTTCTCGTTGAATAAAAATGATATCGAAGTTTTTAGCTCTTTGTAAATCCTTGAAGCGTATAAATATTGACTTCAAAAGAATCCACGCTTTTGCTATATAATTGCCTGGTGCGTAAAAGACTCTGTCATCGCTTTCTGTTATAATTTCAGACAATTCCCAATCAAATCCTTGCGATTTAAAATAATCTAAGTACTGTTCAAACCGGTAACGCTGACTTGGCGAACGATTTAAACGATGATCGGCTATGATTAAAATTTTTGGCAATTTATTTTTAATCTAAATATTTTCGGAAAAGTACTATTATAAAAGATGAACAAGAAATAAAAACAACAGGAATAAATCCTAAATAGTTTCTAAATGCCACCCAATGCACTCGGTCAACGTATCTATTCAGAAAGTATAAATTGATAACAAACACTAAAAAAACTACCATTGATACAAGCACCCATTTATTCTGTTTTAATATGGATTTAAGAAACAATACAGATACCAAAATGTTAATACTTAAGCAGATCAGGTATATTTTCGTAATATCTAGCTGTTCACTTATAAAACTAAGTTGAAAGGTGTCGTTTAATAATAAATCTAAAAACATTTTAAATGTTATGGCATTTGCCGGAATAACAGCTAATAGTAAGTTTTGTAAATATTCCTCAAAAGCTTTGTCGGGGATTGTTGTTAGCTTCCACCATAAAATAACACTTAATGATATTAGCAAAAGAGAGCAGGCATATATAAATGTTTTTTTTGTGAAATGTGGGATGTAGATAATAAGCGCATATAAAAATAAAAAAGGAATGATAAAGAGATTGGTAAGCGCAACAGAGAGAGAAAGTCCTGCAACTAAAATGAATCTGTATAAAAATTTAATTTGATAGGTGACATGATACTTTAATACAAAATATAAGGAGGCATTGATAAATAAGGGCGACAGCATATTGTTAGTTAATCCGTAACGTTGATGTGTTGCAATTAATAAACTAAAAAGCACACAAGCCCATGAATAAAATTGTGGAGTTTGAACACCTTTTTGGTTAATAAGGTTAAAAATTGGGATACAAATTAGTGAGCCCAACACAAACAATAGGTAAGAAATTATTCGAAGTACTTTTAACCTTTCAAATGCTTTATATTCTGCTTTTTGCATAAGCATATTTGGTCCTAATAAAAATGCATAATAAATAGGAGGATGCTTTGCCTGATAGGAATAATTGCCCATGCCTAATTCTTCTCGATTATGAATGGGTGGTGTAAAGCTGTGTTCTGGATGTTCTATTAAATCCATGTAAATATCGTTAGATACAGCATCTTGCAATTTCGGCATTCGTCCCTCACTCATTTTTTCAATGTAGTCCATGTGTGCATACTCATCAATTGGACTCCATTTTTCTTTTTGCCAGATAAATTTCAAAGACCATACAAAAGTAATTATGCATAGCATAACCATTATATATTTTACGATTTGATCTGTCTTTTTCATTATTTGTTACTAGCGTCTTTAATCCATTTCGGATTATCATTTAATAATCGGTTGATTGTTGCTTCTGTGATCTCTAATATGACAAAATCGGGCTTTTCTTTTTGTATAATTTCATCAGACATCTCGTAAGACCAAATATAGATGCACTCTCTGAAATTTTCCGAAAAATAGGGCATCATTAAATTAAAAAATGAATCTCTGTAAATTACTGCTTTTGGTAATTTGCTATTATGATTTTTTGTTTTTACTGTTTTTTGCTGAATAGGTATCGTTTCATATTTAGGCGGTTCAATTTTTTTAAATGATTTGCTTCCGCCTTTTTCTAAATACCATTCATCATTTAGTAACTTGTAATCTAGTGATAAAATGTTGCTTAAGTCGGCGTTTGGAATGTGAACTAGTTTTTTGAAATAATAGCCTAACTTCATGGGGTATATTCTGGAATCTGATTTTTGTAATTCAGTAATTAATTTTTGATAAGCCACAAAACCGCCGCGATAATTCATATGAACATCGTGTTGGTAAAATACATCATTCGATTTTTTTTCATTAATAAAATCATTGGTGATATCTATGAAATTCACTGATTGAAATTGTTTTAGGTACGAAGACAGCTGAGCTAATTTTGTTGGCTTATTTAATCTGTCAATAAAATTCGGCAAATGCTCAGGGTAGATACTTGATTTGGTAGGTAAGATAATTGTATAAAATTTAATATGATGCTGTTGGTAGGCATTAACCATTTCTTCTAAATTTTGTTTAATGGTTTTCAGATTATCTTCGGAGAACGATTCTAAATTTTGGTAATCGCCCGCAATTTCAGGCTCCGTAGAATACAGCCAACTTTCTTTACCAACTATAACACGATCCGGTTTTGATGAAGTTCTGAAAATTTTAAATTTATAATAACTATTTATGGTCGACAATTCCTTTTTGAATCCGAGATTATCTTCAAAATAATTTGTGTAGTTATTAAAGAAACGATTGATATGAATAAAATCGAATGCTGGCTTGGGTTTTAGAACACGCTTTTCTGTAAAAATATTTTGTTCAATTGGAAAGAGATTCATCCATATAAATGGCAGACTGATGATTATAATAAATGAGACTAATAAAATATGACTGGTAGTAAATGTAACGTCACTAAAAGTTTGCATTTTTTGTTGCAGAAGATAGAACAGCAAGAAAAAGCAGCATAAACTAAAACAGAAGGGTAAAAAATTAATTATTGGCTTTTCTTCTAAAATTTCGAGATAGTCTTTTAAATAAAAATCACTAACAATGTAGGCGTCGTTGCCAGATGATTCAAGCTTTATCGTTTTTTCTTTTGTTAATTCAAATGTTTTCACATCAGCATTTGGCACAAAGTGTTTAATGATGCTGTCGGCTGTAAATTCTATATCATTGTATAACCCTTTTAATTTAATTTTTTTTATTTGCCAGATTCCGCTTGTTACACTTGGGTCGAGTCTTATTTTTCCTGGCTTGTCCATTTCCAGAATATCGAATTCAATTTTGTGATTTTTCAGGTCTGGATATAGTTTTACCGTTTGCGAATTTTCTGCTTTAAAATCGACACTATCTTCTAAAAAAAACTGAAAATTTGATTCTTGAAATGAATCTAAAACAATCTCTAATTTAATATCTTGTTTTACAACGTCAGTGCCAAGTAGTGCCTTATATATAAAATATGCCATGCCAAATGCAACCGCAAGTGGAATAATAAGAGATATGACAAGTTTTTTAATCAAAATCTAAAATATATAAATGGATTATAGTTTGTATTAGCTAGTTCTGATATCGACAAAATAAATACACTTAAGATAAATGCAATTTCAACACCTTTACGGATGGAAGCTTGTTTTATTTTTTCCATCAAAAATTCGGCAGTTGGAAAGCAAAATATTAAACCTACGAATAACATGATAAACCATTCTGTAGTTAAATATAAATTTATGTGATGGTGAGTGTCTGGTGTTTTAAAATGCAATAGAGATTTACTAAACCATATAATTTGATCTAGGTTATCAATCGAAAAGAAAATGATGCCGCATGCTACCACAAAAAACACATAAATACTTGTTAGGGCTCGAGGTAATTTTTCTAATAGCCTGCCAAATCCTATTTTTTCAAGCATTACTAAAACTCCATGAAATAAACCAAAAAGCACATAAGACCAACTAGCCCCGTGCCAAAAACCAGTTAATAAAAACACAAAAATTAAATTGAAATAGGTTCTAAAAATTCCTTTTTTGTTTCCGCCTAATGGTATGTACACATAGTCTCTAAACCATGACGATAGCGAGATGTGCCAGCGTGTCCAAAAGTCTTTCATGGATTTAGCAATAAATGGATAATTGAAATTTTCTTTAAATTGAAAACCAAACATTTTTGCTAAACCAATAGCCATGTCAGAGTATCCAGAAAAATCCAAATAGACCTGAACAGTTGCAGCTACAATGGCTAACCACGACCAATAGGCATTTAGCTCTTGTTCTTTCATGGCAAACACCATGGTTGGTATTCTTCCAACCATGTTGGCGAGCAGTACTTTTTTACCTAATCCAAGAATAAATCTTTTAATGCCTTCTGTAAATAGTTCGAGGTCAATTTTTCTTTCCTTTAGTTGATAGTGCACGTCTTTATATCGTACAATCGGCCCTGCAATTAGTTGGGGGAAGAATGAAAAATAAAGTGCTAAATCAAATGGATTAGATTGAGGCGCCGTGTCTTTGCGATAGATATCAATAATGTAACTAATTCCATGAAAGGTATAAAACGAAATGCCGAGCGGTAATAGTATTTTATCAATAACGATTGATTCATGACCAAGTATGTTATTGTAATTATCTACAAAAAAATTGGCGTACTTGTAATATAGTAAAAACGATAGATTTACAATGATACCACCGCACAATATTATTTTTGATTTGAGCTCTGTTTTTGAATCTCGTAGAAGTAATCCTGTAAAGTAATTTGAAATAATTGACACTAAAACAATCGACAGCATCTCAAAACCACCCCATGCATAAAATAAAAAGCTAAATAGTAGCAGAACGGTGTTTCTGAACTTGTGTTGTACAGTATAGTAAAACAGTAATGCCAAGGGCAAAAACCAAAATATAAATATCGTAGAACTAAATACCATTAATTTTTATTTCAATGTAAAATGCACGCCATCTCTTGTTAAATTTGGATTATAGCAAGGGTCGTGGTCTACATATTTCATCCATTTTTTTCTAAATAAATTAACTTCTTTTACATGTCGTTTATATCCTTCTGAAGTAGCATGTGGGTGACCTCGTGATATTGATTCGTAATGATATAATGATACATGAGGAACATACAAATTTCTATATCCTTTTTCCAGCACTTTTAAGCAAAAATCTACATCATTATATTCCACAACAAATTCTTCGTTAAAACCATTAACTTCATCATATACAGTTGTGCGCATTAATATACAAGCTGCAGTTAGAGCGCTATAGTTATTTAATAATTTTTTGTAGTGAAAATATCCTGGCTCGTCCACGTAGTCTCCCAAAAATGCATGAGAGGCAACTCCACCTAATCCTATCACAACTCCAGCGTGTTGTACAGTATCGTCATCAAATAATAATTTGCATCCCACAACGCCAATTTCGGGGCGCTGAGCATGCTCTATCATGGCATTTATCCAATCGGGAGAAATAACTTGTGTATCATTATTGAGTAATAGGATATATTCGCCGTTGGCATATTTTCTGCCAAGGTTCATCAATCTCGAAAAATTAAATGCATTTTCATCTCTCACGTAAATGAAATTAAAATTCTTTTGGTTTTTGTATTTCTCAATTAATTTGAAAAAACCTTTTTCGCTACTGTTATTGTCAATTAAAATAATTTCGAAATTTCTGTACTCTGATAAATTAACGATTGAGTCAATACACTGTTCTAAGTATTTTTGTTTGTCTTTTGTAGGAATAATGATACTCACCAATTCATTTGGTTTTTTTATTTCCAATCGAACGGTATACCCAACAAAGCCATCTAAAAATCCGATATTCGCTTTATAACCTCTTCTCTCTAGCGCTTCGGTGATGGCCATTTGTGCAGCTCTATACGCATACGGTTTTGCTCCTTCGGTGGACGCAACACTGTATTCGTGTATTCTCCAGTGGTATAATATTTCTGGAATGTGATAAATATTCGTGTATTTTTCAGTGTATCTCAAAAGTAAATCGTGGTCTTGGCTACCTTCAAATCCAACTCTAAACCCGCCAATTTCTTTTAGTTGAGAAGTTTTAAATACACTTACGTGGCAGATATAATTTCGAGATAATAGGCTATCTGGACTCCAGTCGGGTTTAAAATGTGGAGCCGAGTGAATATTATTTTCATCTATTTTATCTTCATCACTGTAAATTAAATCTGCATTCGGTTTTTGATTGATAAGTTTTACAATTTCAAATAGTGCATTTTCTTTTAGCTCATCATCTTGATCAAGTAACAAGGTAAATTCTCCTTCTGCTAATTCAATGGCTGAATTGCTTGCTTTGGAGATATGTCCGTTTTCTGTTCGATAAACTACTTTAATATTACCATATTTTTTTCTGTACTCTTCAATAACTTCTTTTACTTCTTCATCAGTAGAGCAATCATCGGCAATACAAATTTCCCAGTTAGTGTATATTTGTTTAATCACTGAATCAAGCGCTTTTTTAAAAAAGTCTATAGGTGGATTATAAACTGGAATTACAATACTAATGAGCGGTTTTTTTGGGAAATTTTTCTGAAGATTAGTGAGTATTTTTCTTTTGTCTTTTGTTATTAATTTTTTTAATAAATATTGGTTATAGTCTGCTTGATTAGAAAGCACATCTGTAAATACTTCCACAATCATAACTTTCTTAACTTCAACCAACAGGTAAATGTGTTTTAAAATTTTAGCAGTGATAATTCGTAAAACACGACCACCTCTTTTAAATA
>JAEUTR010000561.1 GCA_016787365.1 Bacteroidia bacterium | reverse complement strand
CTGACCGGTATGAACTATCTTAATATCTAGTAAAGGAAATTTTGAAGATAATTTCTTAAATTGTGTTACTTTAATAAAGTTAGGTCTAGTGCCAATTACTATTAATATTTTTTTCATTTTTATATTTCTTCAGATTGATACTTTCTATTAGTTTCCAATTACTAATTAATTTATCAATCAGTTATATTCTAAATCACCTGAAGTTACCAGCCTTTAAATTTTTTTTCCTTTAGAAATTTAGCAGGATTGCCAACCCAAATTTGGTTATCAGGGACATTTTTCAAAATCACTGAACCCATTCCTGTAATCACATTAGATCCGATTACACATTTCTCTTTTACGAGAGTTTTAACTCCAATAAAGTTATTATCTCCAATTACTGTTCCTCCCGCGAGAACAGTTCCCGCAGCAATAACATTATTGAAACCTGTAGTGGTATTATGACCTATGTGTACATAATGATCGATTACAGTTCCTCTTTTTATCCAAGTTTTTCCAAGAGTACCTCTATCAACATTGGAAAATGGAAAAATGTGAACATTATCTTCAATCAATACTTTACCTATTTGAGGTATATATTCGTTTAAGTCATTATTCAATTTTAGGTAGCCAAAACCTTCGCCTCCGATTGAACAATGCTCCCTAATAATGCAATTGTTACCAATTGACACATTAGCGTAAATTTTAACATAGTCATGAATAATTGAATTATCCCCAATAGAGCATTCTCCAATAACAGAATAAGCACCAATAGAAACATTTTTTCCTATTTTAGCATTAGCATTTATCAAAGCAGTAGGATGAATAGATGATGAAGCATTGTCTACATTCAACTGTGTATATATATATTTAACTAAATCAACAAATATCTTTTTTGGATGTTCAGTAACGATAAACAGTTTTGTACTTATGTCTTTACTATATTGTTGAAATAATGCTTTATCACAAATGACACCTCTAGCATTAGTGCTTTCAAGCATATTTACTGCATCAGCAATACCTGGCTTAAACCAAACAAGATCGTTTTCTGTGGCTTCATTAACAGATTGCATTCCACTAAAAGTTAGGGATGTGTTACCATGCAGTTCATAGTTATAGGTAACTATATTCTTAATGATATCAATGTCAATTTTCATTTCTAGTTTTTTAAATATAGAATAATAGCAGTACCTTCAATCGCAAGAATATTGTTTCCCTTTACAACAGTTGTTTGCAGCTTAATAATATTTTTTTGCTCATCAAAATCTGTAATTTCAACCAATATTTCTATTGGCTCTCCAATATAAATTGGCTTTTTAAAATTAGTATTTTGAGACAAATAAATTGCTCCTTCTCCAGGAATATGTGATCCAATAACCCCTCCGATAAGAGATGTAAGGTAAGGTCCCTGAACAATAGGCTTGCCAAAACGTGTTGTTACACAATACTCATTATCAAAATGAATTTTGTTTGAATCCATTGAAATTTTAGAAAAAATATCTACCTCTTCCTGAGAGAAAATTTTCTTTAAACATTTTTTGTCCCCTACTTTAAAAAACATATCTACCAGTTTTTAAAACATAATTAAAATTTACTATAATATAAAAACAGCTCAAAGAAATTGTAAAATCTATAACAACCATCTCAGAATTTCAAAAGCTTCTGCATAATCTCTACTAATCTGAACACCTCTTACCTTCGCTAGTGCTTTAATAAAATCTTCTTTTGCATATGGTCGGTGTGCTTGTGATTTATATTCATTCAACGCTTGAATTTTTTTATCTAGATGTTTTTCTTCAATAATCATAAAGCTCGAAGTTGAAAACGAAATATTATTCCAAGGCAATTCATAGCATAAAATTGAGCAAAATTTGAATGCTCTAAGCGCTTCATTTGAAATTGTAGCATGATCTTGATGAAGGTCGTTTAAAGAAGGAATAAAGACAATATCAGGATGAATCGTTTCCCTTAATTTAATTAGTTTATCTAAAATTTCTTGACGACGAAAATTAAAAGTACGCACTTCAAAATCATATAGAAAAAGGTTTTCAGATTTTACACCTAACTTTTCAGAGGCCAATTTCACCTCTGTAATTAAAATATCAGAGGGAAAATCCTTTAAAACTGATTGTTCACATGCTGAAAATGCTGCACAATAAACATCATTACCGTTCTCAATTAATTTTGCAATTGTTGCCCCACAACCAAACTCAGCATCATCGGTATGTGGAGCTAAAACTAATATTTTTTTGCTTTTTTCAATCATAATATAAAATAATTATCAATTAATAATTTGGAAGTGTTTTCAAATGAAAAACTATCAACAGCGAAAGTCGAATTGTAACTATAAGGAATATTGCCTAATACAACACTTAAAAACGTGTCGGCGAAATTTTTTTCCGTAAATGTATACCCTACCTTGTTGCTTGTAATAAATTCTGATGTTTTTCCTTCCTCTCCAACATATAAAATTGGAGTACGAGAATAAATTATTTCATAAAATTTTGTAGAAATACTATCGACGCCACGCTTTGGGTGAACCAATAATACAAAATTCGAAGTACTTATTTTCTCAAAAAGTTCAATTGTAGGTAATATACCGTGATAAAAAACATTGTTATTTATCAAGCCATGTTCCTCAAATAAATCAATATACTTAGTACTATCTGAATAAATATGAAATTCGATTTTATCTTTTTTTGAAGAAAGATCTTTAGCAAGGAGCTTAAAATAATTTCCTATTTCTTCATAAAGTGTTCCATAAAAAGTAATCACTACCATTGTCTGATTAGAGCTTTTGTTAAAAACAATTTCATCAGCATCAAAAGAATGTCTCAAAGTTTTGATTTTACTTTCAAAATTTGGGTAAAGTTTTACAAGCTTGTCACGCATCACATCAACTGGAACAAAAACAATACTTGCATTCTCAACCACATTTTTTTCCATTTCCTTCTCAAAAGTAATCCTATTATTCTTAAGTCCGGAAAAACCGTACAAACTACCCCAAGTCCATGGATCTCTAAAATCAATCATTAAATTAAGAGATTTAAATTTCTTTTTTAGTTCTAAAGAAAAATAAGATAAACTAAATGGGGCAGAAGTAACTATAACATTTTGTATTTGAAATTTATAAATAATTTCTTCTGATAGTTTAATAATCTTCTTACGATCAAAAATTGCTCTATCGTATGGAGTTCCTTTCGAAAACAAATTCACATAAAACAATAATAGTCTGTAGTGAAATTTTTGAAAAACTGTATTTGGTTTTTTCATCAAAATAGTTGGATAACCACTTTTAAATGAGTATGGAACAATATTTTTATTCCCATTTACATCATTAACCCAAATTGATTCTTCCAAAAATGGATTTTTAGCATGAACTACATGCACAGTACATCCCAGCTTTGTCAGGTATTTTGCAATTTTAGTCCATCTCCTGCCACCAATACCGGGGTATGGCGGAAAAGTATATGAAATGAGTAAGACTTGCACTTTGTTAATTAGAAATTAGATTTGAATGAAAATTTTCATAAAAGTAGGTTGGATCAATTGACTTATTGTCATTGCTTGCAAATAGCTCCGAAAACGATTTTAATTCTGTTGCAACTTCAGCTCGTAGAATATTATTTACATAATCTTCACATTCTGGTATTTTAAAAACAAAATTTGACACTTTAAATCGCAAAGCATCAAAAAGCGTAGTAGAATATATTGAGATGTGTGAGAATGCATGTGATAACAAAACAGGTAAAGGGCTACTAATTACCTTAATATTAGAATAAGAATTCAAAGCATTTTGGTAAATACTAACGTCCTCTGCGGGATGAGACTTTAAAACAATTACAAAACTTGATTCATTTTTAGCCGCGTACTCAGACAGTTCAATTGCAAATTTTACAAAATGTTTGTGCAAAAATGTTTGTGTTGTTATAAGAATAAATCTTTTATTCTGCACCGAACTTTTTAAATGTGCAATTTCCTCTGGAAAAGTCATATTCATATCGGCATGGTAATATCCAATAACATTAATTTGGTCTTCTGAATATTCGACCCCTTCCAATAGTTGATCCTTCCAATATTTACCGTAAACCATGATTTGGTCTGCAAACAGACATTTTGATTTTATTGGTGCTACTTGTTTTGGAAACATATAAAAAACATCTTGCTCAGCAATTAAACCATGCTGAAATTCAACACATTTAACTCCTCTCCTTTTAAATGCCAATATTTGTCCTTCGCGGTGGTAGTGACACGTAAATAAACTTTGTTTTAAATATGGATACTCCTTCAAAAATCTACTCCATACTTTATATTCTTGAAAAAATTTATGAAAAGCAAATTTAATATTCCCTAATTCAGAACTAGAAAAAATACTTGCATCCCTGATTTTTTTAAATGTTTCGATAATCTGTTTTCTTAAGCGCTCTTCCTCATCGCTAGGTTGTTCATAGGTATAGTAACTAATAATTTCCATCAGAGAAAAATCTGCTATTAGCTCGGTATTATTTTCTTTGATATACAAATAATCACTTACTTTGAACAAAGATTTTATATTGTCAAAATATAACGATTTAATTTTACCATTTTCATCTTTCAAAAACCTACCATTATCAATAATAATTTTTGTTGCTTCTTTTTTTATAGCCCTTATCTGTTTTTGATTAGAAGATTTGTTTTTTGCTATAAGAAATAATTTATAAACCGGTGTAGGTAAAAATAAAAAGGCGTTTACCTTACCTCTATTAACATAATTAACTTTAAGTCCATCTAAAACTACTTTTAATAAATTAATCTCATCGCAATCAAACAACGAAAGATCATCAACTCTCGAATAAAAATCTTTTTTAAAATCAGTAAATGTCTGCTTCATTGATATATTTTAAAATACCTGCATGTAACAAAGGTTCTAAATGAATCTCTAAGTCAAAAACATTTATATTTTTAAGCTCTGCAATTTCTAATAAACTATGATTACCGTCTGCATAGGTTAACAAATGCATCCTGTCATGTATAAGTTTTCTGGATTCAGTCGGATTAACCGACGAAGGATATAATCCTCTTTTACCTAACTGTGGTTCGCAATATGGAACTGTATTAAGATACTTATTATTTAACTCTAAAGCTTTAACGATTTGAAAATAAACATCTATTGTTTTTTCCATTGCATTAAAGGAAATGAAATTTTTATTATCCAAAGAAGTATGATACTCACTGTAGCGCTGATACATACTTCTTGTTAGAGAACCAACCGGCAAATTAAATCCCGGAGAACAGTATTGCCGTTCGTCGCTACCGCCAACACTAAATGGGATAATTTCATAAGGAATAGATTGAAATTTTAAAACATGTTTAGCAACCACATCCGCCATTGAATTAGCTTGTTTTGATTGCTTATATACAAATTTATCATCATCTCCACAACAGGTTAGCACATAACCTGCTACCAATTTTTCTTTTAATTGCTTTCCAACTTTATGCAAGTAAGCAATTACACCTATAGTTTCAGGAGCAAATAAAAAGCGATAGGTGTATTTTCTTTTAGATAGTGATGCTATTTTTTGGTATAAAAAAGCTTGAACTAAAGGGCCGGATAATTCATTGTTCGCCATACTTGGATGACATAAGTATGTTGAGAATAATACTTCTTCATCGGTTTCTCCCTTCAACACGCATTCTCCATAGGTTAAACTACCATTTTCTAAAGTACTATCAATTACAACTTTATAAGTTCCCCTCTGGTCAAGGCTTTTAAACTCATTATAGGT
>JAEUTR010000256.1 GCA_016787365.1 Bacteroidia bacterium | reverse complement strand
AAAAGTAAAAGGCGAATATTTGATTAAATTTAAACGTAAAGGCGAAATGCAAATGCCTATTGACTTTGCTGTGATCGACAAAAACGATTCAGCATATATGTATCATATACCAAATACCTGGTTCGAAAAACCTGTTAAATCAAATGTATTGCCTCGCTGGATTGGTTGGGGAAAAGTAAAACCAACATATACAGCCAAAGTACAGATTAGCGGTAAATTAAAAAATGTAATTATTGATCCGTCCCGCCGCTTGGCTGATGTGGATATGATGAACAATGTAAAACACCACCGCGTAAACTTTACCTTTGATTCTAAAATTTACAATCCTTTAGACTGGAAACATTATGAAATGAAAGCCCGTCCTAGTTTATGGTACAACGGTTACGACGGAGTAAAAGTAGGCGCCCACTTAAATGGCGGTTACATGAACACTAAACATGTATTTGATTTAACCGCATGGTTTAGCACAGGATTAGGTCAAGCTTTTTTGGATACAGCTACAAAAATTAATGGTTATAACACATTTTCATTTTTATTTAATTATCGTACATCAACCGCAAAATTTATTAAAAAGTCAAATGTGTATATGACTTTAAAATCATTAGACGGATTGGAAAGCGGCTTAATTGGTTTTGAAAAGAAAAGTAATAACGATAAAAACAGAATTTACATTCAATACAAAGCCATGGTACGTGATATGCCAAACGACTTAGTGTATTTGATTAACCAAAAAGAATGGCAGATTCAAAAAATGAACAGCTACTTAAATGTAGGCATTGATCATAATTACAATTACAACAAAGGCGTTGGATTTATGAATTTGAATATGCGTGCCAGTGCTTTAACCCGAGACTATGATTATTCGAATATTCAATACACCGCCGTTAATAAAAATGATTTAGGAAAAATCAATATCAATACCCGTGTGTTTGCACAATTAGGCTTCGGAACCTTATTGGCGGATGAGTCGATGTTATTTGCTGCAGGTTCCAACCCTGAAGATTTAATGGATAACAAATATACACGCTCAAATGGATTTATTCCACCTGAATGGGGAAAGTACGGAGCTATGACTAATCATTTTACATCAGGTGGCGGTTTAAATTTAAGAGGATATTCAGGTTATGTATTAGCTGCAACAGATGCCAATGGATTTGTAGTGAATAATTACAAAGGCACAACAGGAGCCTCGGCAAGTGTGGAAATTGAGTTTGGAGAACTGTTTAAATTTATGAATATCAAAAAATTAAATAATAGCATTAAAATCAATCCGTACTTATTTGGTGATGCTGGAACCATCAATACCAATACACCAAATAAAGCAACTGTTATGTCAAACTTAATTGCCGATGCCGGAGTTGGCATGGCATTAAGCATACAAAAATGGGGGCCATTGTACGGCGTTAAACCGTTAACCATTCGTTTTGATATGCCTTTCTTTATAAATCGCTTACCATTTGCCGAGAAAGACTATTTTCAGGCACGTTGGATGATTGGTATTAACAGAGCTTTTTAATCTATGACTTCTTACAAATCGCAACTTATTAATTTATTAAAACAAATAAGCTTTGTTTTTGTGCTATATTTTGTATGCCGGTGGTTATTTTACTTTTTTAATCATTCTCAGTTTCAGGATATATCTGCTGGAGAATTAATTCGTTTGAGTTTTTATGGTTTACGCTTTGATGCATTTAGTATTGCTGCAACTAATGCCTTGTATATTTTACTATGTGCATTACCATTCAGATTTTATTATTCAAAACCTTATCAATTTATAATCTCGCTAATCTTTATCATTACCAATGGCTTTGCTTTAGCATTAAACTTTATTGATTTTGCTTACTATCCGTTCATTCAAAAACGTACAACATTTGATGTAGGGAATTTAATATTTGGTGGGCAGTCAGAAATCACGAAACTCATTCCACATTTTATAGCAGATTTTTGGTATGTGATATTACTCTATATATTAATGCTTGCGGTTTTAATTAAAGTCCATTTAAACATCAAAAAATCAGACAAGCCCGCCTTTATCAATTTTAGCTTTAAATCAGCAGGCATTTACCTTATTACATTTTTGCTTATTTCGGGTTCAACATTATTAGCTATCAGAGGCG
>JAEUTR010000196.1 GCA_016787365.1 Bacteroidia bacterium | reverse complement strand
AATTTACAATCTCAAAACACAACGTCATGGTTAAATCATTCACTATTTTAAGTTCTCTAATTATCTTATTAGGTTGTCAATCAAACAACGAAGAACATCATCAGGAATCAAAAGAAGGGCACGAGCACAAACACGGGGATGCCAATCATCACATGAACAAAACATCGTTTGAAGATTTAGTAAAAAATTTTGAGTCTGCTGACAGAAACGAATGGCAAAAACCTGATGAAGTCATTCATTTTTTAGGCGATTTAAAAAACAAAACCATTATTGATATTGGTGCCGGTACTGGCTATTTTGAATTTAAAATGAATGAACCATCTGCTAAAATCATAGCAGCGGATGTTGATGAACGATTTATTAAATATCTAGATGAACGAATTGTCTCTGAGAAAAAAATGAATATCGCTTCAAGAAAAGCCGAGTATGAAAAACCTCCTGTAACAGAGCAAGAAGCTGATATTGTGTTTATGGTTGATGTGTATCATCACATTGAAAATAGAAAAGATTATTTTTCGATGGTAAAAAAAGGTTTAAAGCCAAATGGAGAAATGGTAATTATTGATTTTAAAAAAGGAGATTTTGAACCTGGTCCGCCAAACGACATGAAAATTGAACCACAAACCGTTATTAATGAAATGAAATTAGCTGGATTTAATTTAGTTACTCAAGATACAACGACACTTAAGTATCAGTATATGTTAAAGTTTAAATAGTCAATTATATTTTTCAATTAAAGTTGGCAAATTCTAATCCACTATAACTACTTTTTCAACTGCACTGTATTTACCATCAAAGGTGAAATTGAAAAAATAAACACCTTTTGTTAATTTTATACTATTTGAGATATTTAATGATTGCTTTCCTTTTTGCAAATCCGTGAAATATTTCTCATAAACAATTTTACCTGTTACATCTGTTATATATAATTCTAAATTACCTTTATAAGGTAAATCCATGTTTAAATTAAACTGTGATTTACTTGGATTTGGATACACATTTAACTTTAACGGATTTTTGCCATCTAAAGGCAATAAACCTGTAACTTGATCTTTTACTAACCATACTTCGTAAATTACGTTATGTGCATTAGTAACACCTGTATTATTAGCAGTAAACGCATCTATTTGAGGGCTATAAATTCCACCATAAATGTGACCAATTAAAACTGAATCAGCTGTGATTTTAGATAGTTTTACAACTTCAGATTTATAATGAGAAATAGAGTGATTAGGTATAAACTCAGCACTAGCACCCAATAAAGCAGGCATTTGAGTTAAAAACACATTCTCTTGTAAATTGCCACTCGCATCTCGTGATACTCTGCTGATTGTTTTTACAAAAGGCACATTATTATCTTGAGTTAAAACATTATTAACATAAGAATATTGGCTCATCCCTCCAAAAAAAATGGAATGCATGACATTATTAACGCTATCATACAAAGAAGCTTTAGCAGAATGATAGTTACTTAAATATTGATTAAATGAAGTCACTGGAGTATGTCCGCTTTTTTTAATATCAACAGGATATAAAAACGGTAAATCAACTCCTATTTGAAACACCCCTGAAGAAATGGTATAACCTTCTTCTCCATTTGGAAAAATTTGAGGCATCAAATTATAATCTCTTCTATGAAGATGAGCTTGATCTGTAATCAAAGTATAATTAGTATAACTTAATTGAGTTCCTGAATTATTAATTTTGAACTTCTTTAAGCCATCAACATATGTTTGAGTGTATGTTGGATTTCCCATTGGGTTATACCTTCCGTCAAATCGATGCCCACCCACTAAATAAAAAGTAGAGTCAATTTTACCCAATTGCCCACCATTAACTGCAAAATTTTGATCTGAAATTTGTTTGAAGTATGGGATTATAGAAGTTCCGTTCACTACTGCATTTATTAAACCACTTACGGAAACGGATGTTAGATTAGGATATGTAATATGATCAGCAGCAGTGGCGCTATAACCATAACCTCCAATAATATACAGTGAATCTTCATCTTGATAAAAATTCATATTAGTAGACTGCATTTGCTCAGCTAAACCTGTTGCTAAAACAGTCACTGGAGATGTCCAAAACTGTTGAGTATTGACATCAACAACGTATATATCTGTATTATTACTAGCTGCAGAAAAAGCGTTAAATGGTTGACGAGCATGCAATCCATCTTTTCTTCCTCCAATAATCAACCACTTACCACCTGATTGAGCTACCACATAAGAATGTAATCCGGAAAGATTTGAAATAGTTAATGATTTTAATTTCACTGAATAATCAAATGGAATAGTTTGAGCATAGCCAAATAACATTGATGCTATAAAAGCAATCATTAAAATTTTAGTCTTCATAGTAATAAATTTTCATCAAAGTTAACCAGCATGAATTCTTAACTCTGTTACATAAGTTACATAAAACACAAAAGCCCCTATAAATAGAGGCTTTTGTAATATTTAGTTATTTGATACTATTGCTTGTCTTTAGGGCAAGTATTAATGCCAACTAATGGATAAAGAGGGCAAAAACTAATTAAACTTGTTAAAGCAAATACGCCTGCTGCTACTAAAAGAATAATACCTAATATTCCAGAAACAACGTTAGTAAAAAATAAGACTGCAATAACTGCCGCAATAATTAATCTAATAATTCTGTCGGCTGAACCCATGTTTTTTTTCATGATTTTTGTTTTTATGTTAGTGATTAAATGATTTTATTGTAATAACAATTAATGAAATTAAGCCTAAACAAAGTATACATACAAATACCAATTTAAAAATCTTTTTCATTTCCTGTTTCTGAAACAAATGTACAACAAGAATTAATAGTCAAACGGTGACTAATGTCACAGCCTA